>JAVWZM010000082.1:0-8984 GCA_036661035.1 Oscillospiraceae bacterium | reverse complement strand
GCCACCGAAAGAGATACCAGAAAGGTGCCGCTGTCCGCACTCGGCGGACCCATGCGCCTCGTAGGACGCTCGGTGGGCGTCTGCTTTATCCATAATGCTATTTACCGTTAATCACTGATTGTTGCGCGCGCTATCGCGACGGCGCGCAAGGGTGGATTTATTGCATTTTGGAGCGACTATTGTGTGCAATACATTTGCATTGCAAAAATCTAACGGGCGGAGCAGAGCCGCCGCCCCTACGGAGATTGTGGAACGCAGTTCGACTGCAAAATGCAGTGACATTGCAATGTTCCGCAGAGGTTGCAAAACGCAGTTCGTTAGTGCGCAAAGTGCAATTACATTGCAAAAAGCCCTCGCTACATTTCCCGTAATATCAAATCTGTCACGCCATCGCCTGCGGAGGCAAGGCGCAGCACCAAAGGGTGATGCGCATAATCCTCACGTATCATATCCCGAATGGCGGTGCCGTTATTATATCCGTGTATTATTCGTATACGATAGGTACCGCGAGAACGCCGCAAGGCGGCATCTATGGCGGTTTTTGCCCAGTATATATTTTTACCGTGTAAATCCAGTGTGATTATACCCTCGCTAATCATAGCTTGCCCTCTTTTACAGCGCTTTTTAATATCAATGGCATTTAACCCATTGCCATTATTGCTTTAACATCAGCCGTTTTAATTGGCGGCTTCGATTTTATCCGAAAGCTCGTTTAAATATACCCAGCGTTCGGTTTTTTCGTCAAGCTGCTTTGCAAGCTCTGCTTTTTGCTCGGTTAAAGCTTGCAGCAGCATGTAGTCTGATGCGGCTTTCAAAATATCGTTTTCGCAAAGTGATATTTGCGCCTCAATGGCGGCGATATCCTCGTCTATGGTTTCGTATTCTCGCTGCTCTTTAAATGTAAATTTAAGCTTGCGCTGCTTTGGCGTTGCGTCTTGCCGCGGCTCCGGGCTTTGCACGTGCTTTTCCGCAGCGGCTGCTTTTACAGGCAAGGCTCTTTCGGAATAATCGGAATAATTGCCTGTATAATAAACAATATTTCCGTTTTCCGATACTTCAAAAATGCATTTTGCTATTTTGTCTAAGAAATATCTGTCGTGAGAAACAGCCATTACAGCGCCGGGAAAATATGCTAGATAATCTTCTAAAATAGTTAGGGTTTCTATATCAAGATCGTTTGTTGGCTCGTCTAAAAGCAGAATATTCGGTGCTTCCATAAGAATACTCAGCAAATAAAGCCGCCTGCGCTCGCCGCCGCTAAGCCGACCGATAGTGCTGTATTGCAGCTCGGGGTAAAATAAAAACCTCTCCAGCATTTGCGAGGCAGAAAAAACGCCCTCGGCGGTTTTCACTTCGTTTGCTATGCCGCTTATAAAATCGAATACTCTTTGGCTATTGTCAAGCTCGCGACATTCCTGCATAAAATAGCCTATTTTCACGGTAGTGCCTACGTCTATACTGCCGCTATCAGGCAATAAGGCACCCGAAATAATATTTAATAATGTAGATTTCCCAACGCCGTTTTTGCCCACAATGCCAATGCGCTCGTCGCGGCCTATCATATAGGAAAAGCCGTTTATCACAGTGCCCTTGTCGAAGGTTTTTGTAATGTCTTTAAGCTCTATTATTTTGCGGCCAAGGCGACTTGCCATGGTGGCCATTTGCACGGTTTCGGTTACTATGGGCGCATCTTTGTCCTTTAACGCTTCATATCGCTCTATGCGCTCTCGGCTTTTGGTGCCTCTTGCCCTAGCACCACGCATTATCCACTGATATTCTTGGCGCAAAAGCACCTGACGCTTGCGCTCGCCTGCGTTTTCTATTTCTTCGCGCTGTGCTTTTAGCTCGAGATATTTTGAATAGTTTGCCTCGTAGGAATAAAGCTTGCCGTTCGACAGCTCCACAATATGATTTGTAATGCGCTCTAAAAAATACCTATCGTGAGTTACCATGATAATGCCGCCTGTAAAACGGCAAAGATATTGCTCCAGCCAGCAAACCATTTCGCTGTCCAGATGGTTTGTAGGCTCATCTAAAATAAGAATATCGCACGGGCGGATAAGTGCAATGGCAAGGGCTACGCGCTTGCGCTGCCCACCGGACAAGGTGCCTATTTTTGCGTCAAAATCCGTAATGCCAAGCCTTGTAAGCATTGCCTTTGCTTCGTAATCGTTCAGCTTTTCATGCTCTTTTTTAAAGTCGGCAATTACCTGCTCCAGCACGGTAAATTCTTCGTTCATCACGGGGTTTTGCGGCAAATACACGGTTTTAACATTTGCGCCGCACACAACATTACCCTCGTCTGACGGCTCTTGCCCTGCAAGGATTTTCATAAGAGTGCTTTTGCCTGTGCCGTTAATGCCAAGTATGCCAAGACGGTCTTTTTCGTTTAAATAAAGGGTGGCATCTTGCAATAATTGCTTCATGCCATAGTTTTTATATATATGCTCTGCGCATAGTAACATTTGTGTTCTCCTTACTTTTTACAGCGTGGTGCTGTCGCCCTTGCCGTATAGTCGGCGATAATCTCCGGGGGTAAGCCCTTGAGTTTGCTTGAAACGGCGGATAAAACTGGACACATTATAATAGCCTGTTTCGTAGCCAAGCTCCTTTAGGGGGATATTTGTTTCCGCAAGCAGCTTTTTGGCGCGCTCCATGCGAAGATTAGTTGCGTAATCTAATATATTTTGCCCTGTATGGTCTTTAAAAAATTGGCTTAGGTTCGGCATTTGCATGTTGAAATGCTCGCTTGTTTCCTGCACCGAAAAATCGCATCTCAGGCAGTGGGAATTTACATATTCCACTATCTGGGCTATCTGCTGCTTTGCGTCGCTGCTGTTCTCGGGCGCGGCATAGCTGCGCAGATTATCGCGCAATTGGCGTATTTGCAGCACCACCTCATGGGCTGTGTCCACCTCGGTAAGGGACAAAAGGCTCGCCTTAGCCTCGCCTAAAATACCCGAGGACGCGTTTTCCAAAACCGCAGAAACAATATCAAAGCAAAGCCCCTTTGCGGCAAAAAGCGGAAGATTGTTTTTGTCCATGTATTCGATTAAATTATTAATGCTTGCCACAATACATTCTTCGTTTTGGCTAACAATGGCGTTTTTCAGCTTGTCAAACTCGGCGCGAGGATATGGCGCCATGCCTGTGCATGGGGAAAGCACCTCGTCAAACAAAATGGTGTTTCCGTTGCCCTTTACAAAGCGGTAATCAAGTGCAGAGCCTGCCTCTAAGAAGGATTTCGGTATAAATTCTGTGCCGTCTATAAAGCTGCCAAGGCCGATTGTCATGGTGATGCCTGTTTCCGCCTCGATAGCGTTGCGCATTTGCTCAAACTGCGCTACAAGCTTTAGCTTTGGCATGGGGGGCATGCAGTTTATAAAATAAAGCTTGTGGGGCTGAATGGTAAATACGTAATAGGACGTGCAGTTTTCGGGCATGCCTGCGCGTATTGCGTCGGCAAGGCTGTCCCAATCCGCAAGCTCGCCATGCACTAAAACGCAGCTTACAAAAAACGAATTGCATGGCAAATACAAATGCAGCTCTGCATAAAGCTTATTAAACTCGTCGCTGCTTTTATATCGTCCTGTCAAAAGCTCTTGCAGACGTATATTTTTAATATTGGAAACATTGCTTTCAAGCTTGGTGGTAAGATATTGATTTTGGTCGCTTAAAAAATCGAGAGTAGAGGAGATAGCCTCTATTTCGCCCTTGGGGTTTACATGCTGTGGCAATGCGCTTGCCGCTTTTTCTCGCAGACGGCGTATGGGCGAATAATTTATGCGCATCAATATAAATATAAGTATCATGGCGATAAACACCACAAGCAATGTGCCCGAAATCAAAAACCTGTTAATGCTGCCAAGGCGTTTGGCAAAGCCTGCGTTTTTAGGCATTAGCGCGGTAAATTTGTACCCATAGGTGTTTGAAACATTGTTGCACACAAGATATTCCTGCCCTGTTTCTTTACAGCGATAGGATTTCGTAGGATCGCTTGTGCTTTGCAAGATGGCGATATTTTCCTTTGAGATATCCATATCGCCTGCGGAATAAAGCAAGTTTCCGTCAGCCCCACACATAAACACGCTTGCGTCATATTTGCCAAGCTTATCGTTTATCATTTGCCGAAGAGTGCCGCTTTTAATTAAAAAAGCACAGGTGCCGCGCACTATTTGATAATCGGTATATACGGGCGAAAGCACGGTAATGTATTCTTGCGTGCCGCTTGTTGTTTGTACAGGCTGTGCAGGTAAAATAATGGGGCCTTGCACGTCATTAAAAAGCTTTTTCATTTCCTCCGGTGAGCTGTGCTTATATGCAAATATGCGCCGCGCAAAGGTATCTACCTTGCATGTGGTGGTACTGGAAACCAGATAATCGTCGCCGTGGAAATATAGCACAATTTCGTCGGCAAAATTATTTGTGCTTAAAAACATTGATAAAATCTGTATTATTTCCCTTGCCGAAAGCGGATTGCGCTCAAAGTCGAATCGGTTAAAATCCACCAAAACGGCAAGCTGAGTAACGGTGTTGCTCATGCTGATAATCTCGTCGTCTACAGCAGAGCCTAAAATATCAAGGTCAGTTTGGATATTAGACATTATTTCTTCTTGGTATACGGCGTTTACCCTGCGCCCGTAAATGCCATTGATGATAAACAGCGGCACAAACAATATAAGAAGATATGAAAGCAGATACTTAAAGAACAATTTATATTTGCGCCCCACAGTGTACCACCCTTCCCCGAAAGCTGCAATTTACAGCATAATATATAGCAAAATTGCAACAATGTTCAAATTAATAAATACAGTATAGCAAATCAAAATACACCACGCAAGGCAATAAATTACTATTTTCGGAATAACCTGTAATATAAATTATGCATACAAATAGCAGTATAAATAAATTATACCGCAATATCGCGAAAATTCCAAGTATAAATATTGTGCATTGCTTAAATAATGCATATTCACCGCACAAGGCGGAAAGCAAAAAAGGCAGATGCCATTTATCTTGCTATACCGTTATTTATAATAAATGCATATTGGCAAAATCTTGTTTATTGAAATGCATGCAAACAACGCATATACTGAAACACGAGGAGATGAGGCAATGGCAACACAAACTGCCGCAAAGCGCGGCGCAATGAGCAAAATAAACGACGCACCTAAAAAACCACTCGGATATCGTGCTAAAAAAGCATTTATGCGAGATTGGCAATTAATGCTACTTTGTTTACTTCCCGTTATTTATTTTATAGTATTTCATTATGTTCCCATGTACGGCGTACAAATTGCATTTAAAGATTTTTATGCAAGCAAGGGCATTTGGGGCAGCGAATGGGCAGGCTTTAAGTATTTTGAAAGGTTTTTTTCTTCATACCAGTTTTGGCCGCTGATTAAAAACACCTTGCTTTTAAGCTTTACCCAGTTGTTATTTGGTTTCCCTGTTCCTATTATTTTGGCAATTTTGCTAAATCAGATGAAAAACAAGCGCTTTCGCAAGCTTGTGCAAACCGTAACCTACTGCCCTCACTTTATATCTATAGTAGTGCTTACAGGTATGCTTTACATCTTTTTATCACCGAGAAGCGGCCTTATCAACAATCTGATAGTTGCGTTTGGCGGAGAGGCAAAGCATTTTTTGGGGGATCCCAATTGGTTCACCACGGTGTTTGTAGGCTCGGGCATATGGCAAAACGCAGGTTGGAGTGCCATTATCTACATTGCCGCCTTAGCAGGCATCAGCCCCGATTTATACGAGGCGGCGCAAATTGACGGTGCAAACAAATGGCAGATAATCCGCCATATAGATTTGCCGGGCATTTTGCCGACAGCCACCATGATGCTTATTTTGGAAATGGGCAAAATAATGAATATCGGTTTCCAAAAAGCGTATCTTTTGCAAAACGGGCTTAATATCACAGCAAGCGAAATTATCCCCACTTACATATATAAGATAGGTCTTGTGGACGCACAGTACAGTTATTCGGCGGCAATCAGCTTGTTTAATAATATTATTAATATTATATTGCTTGTAACGGTAAATAAAATTGCCCAAAAAACAAGCGAAAACAGCTTGTGGTAGGGGGTATGAATATGCTGAAAAAACTAAAAAACCAAAATCGCGGAGATTTAATATTCGATATTTTCAATTACGCAATACTTGGCATTGTAATGCTTTTGGTAATGTATCCGCTGTATTTCATATTAATAGCCTCCGTGTCGGATCCTGATGCTATCAACACAGGGCGCGTGCTGTTTTGGCCTGTGGGCTTTAACACAATGGGCTACGAAAAAATATTTGCAGACACCAAAGTATGGACGTCGTACAGAAACACCATTTTTTACACAATAGTCGGCACTACAATCAATATCGTGCTTACCATGGCGTTTGCATATCCCCTTTCCCGTAAAGAGTTTTGCGGACGTAAGTTTTTAACCTTCTTTATGATGTTTACCATGTACGTACAGGGTGGCCTCGTTCCCACATATTTACTTATGCAGAATATCCGCCTTTACGACACACCATGGGTAATGGTACTTCTGCCTGCGCTGAATGTTTTCAACGTAATTATCGCGCGGACAAATATCCAAAACGGTATTCCCGAGGAGCTTTACGAGGCGGCGTCACTGGACGGCTGCTCTCACATTAAGTATTTGTTTAAAATAGTGTTTCCGCTCTCGCGCACTATCATAGCGGTGCTTGTGCTGTATTACGGCGTGGCGCACTGGAACGAATTTATGAACGGCTTAATTTATCTGCGTGACGAGGGCTTATATCCATTGCAGCTAGTGCTGCGCAGCATCTTAGTGCAAAACCAAGCCTCGGCAAGCATGATGACGGATATCGACAGCATGATGGCACAGCAAAAGGCAGCGGAATTGATTAAATATGGTTTAATTATCGTTTCCACAGTGCCTATCTTGGCGGTATATCCCTTCTTACAGAAATACTTTGAAAAAGGTGTTATGGTTGGCTCTGTTAAGGGCTAATCTGTTAATACATAATAGAAAATGGAGGATTTAACATGAAAAGAGTACTAAGCACAATTCTCGCACTTTGCCTAGCGGCAGGCACTCTCACTTCCTGCGTGCCTAAAAAAGGCGGCGCATCTTCTGTACCGGCAGGCTCAGCCTCAGGCTCTGCTACAGCGGCAACAGACAACCTAAACCCCACGGGTATGCCTATTGTAAAGACACCTGTAGAGTTTGACCTTGCGGCGCAAACAAACTTCAGCAAAAACTTTGCTGAGCTGGAATTTTTCCAGAGCCTAGAAAAAGAAACCAATGTTAAAATCAACTGGACCATGAGCCCTCGCGAGGGTTGGAACGAGAAAAAAGGCCTATTGTTCGCAGGCGAATTGCCTGACGCGTTCTATGGCCAAGGAATTCTTACAGATGTGGACGTTATCAAATACGGCTCACAGGGCATGCTTATTCCCCTTGAGGATTATATCGAAAAATATGCTCCCAACGTGAAAAAGCTACTGGAAAATGAAACCTATCGCAAACAGCTTACAGCTCCTGATGGGCATATCTATGCATTGCCATCTCTTACAGAGCTTTCACCTCGCACACATGATAAGCTGTTTATCAACAAAACATGGCTAGCTAAGTTGGATTTGCCTGTGCCTACAACTATCGAAGAATTTGAAAAAACCTTGCAGATATTTGCCGACAACGACATGAACGGCGACGGCAGCAAAGACGACGAAATTCCTTTCTCGTTCCTGTATAACCGCCCAGAGAACGGCTTGTTTTCACTTTTTGGCAGCTTTGGCCAGCTTGATAACCTTACCCACTTTATAGTAAAAGACCATAAGGTTGTTTACACCGCCATGACAGAGCCGTACAAGGAAGCCATAATGTACTTTAACAGCCTTTACAAAAAAGGCCTTATCGACAAAGAGGGCTTTACACACGACTTCAACGTTTTCACAGCAAAGCTGAAAGCACCTGAAAAAGACGTTGGTTCATTCCCGGGCTGGAGCCTTTCCTCCTCAGCCGGCGCAAACAAAGAAGATTATGTTGCACTTGCTCCGCTAAAGGGCAAAGACGGCAAGCAAATCTGGAACACATATCCGTCTAAAATCAACGCAAAAGGCTCTTTTGCCATTACAAACAAATGCGAAAATCCCGAAGTGCTTATGCGCTGGATTGACACACATTACGATCCTGAAACTTCTTTGCAGATAGACCAAGGCCTAATCGGCAAAACCTTAATAAAAACAGACGACGGCCGCTACGATTACTTGCCGGTGCCTGAGGGCAAAACCTTTGCAGAGCAAATCCACGATTATTCTCCGGGAAATAACGGCGTTGGCGCAGTAACAATGGAAATTGCATCAAAGCTTAATCTTAACGCAAACCTAAAAGAGCGCGCTAAATTGGACGAATTTTTTGCTCCGTACAATGTACCGGACGAAGAAGTTTTCCCAAAAGTGTACTTTACAGGAGAAGAAGTAGAAAAAATCTCTGCCCTTGAAACAGACATTAAAGCATACGTAGACCAGTGCTATGCTAACTGGATTGTAAACGGCGGCATTGAAAAAGAATGGGACGGCTACCTAAAGAAGCTAAACGACATGAATGTAGACGAATACATTAAAATTTATTCAGAAGCAGCCGAGCGTTACAACAAAGCATAATTCAAAACTATAATCGATAGCGGCAAAGGCGCAAATTGTATAATTTGCACTTATCTTACTCTAATCCAAGTGCTTTAGAGTAAGACAAGTATTAGCCTTAAATTAGCTATCGGGTGCGGACCTGACGCCCGACATATTTGCAAAGCATGGGCTTTCAGAAATGGCGGGCGTCGGGTTTTGCGCCTTTTTAAGCCGCAATTACGCTACGGCTTAAGTGATGCTATCAGCTTGCAATATGGCAAAACAGATACTCTTACAGCAATTTGACAAAAGGCTCGAGTACAATGACAATAATAAGTTAAGCTGCTATATTATCGAATTGGAGGTAAAT
>JAVWZM010000081.1:0-9235 GCA_036661035.1 Oscillospiraceae bacterium | reverse complement strand
TGCGAGGTTTGCAGGGCTTGCGGTTTTATTGTCGCCTATTACACTATTTTCGGTTTTCAGCATGGGGCAGTACGACAGCATTTGTCTGTTTTTTATGCTTTTAGCCTTGCTGTTTTATTTTGACAAAAAATATTTAGAGTTTTGCTTTGTGATAGGCTTTGCCATTGTTTGCAAATTTTTTGCGATATTCTTGCTACTGCCGCTGCTTTTATTATGTGAAAAGCGCATAACAAGGCTGATATTTTATATCATCACAAGCTTTTGGCTTTATATACCAACCACGCTTTTGTTCATGGGGCGCACAGGCGACGCAGGGTTTTTCAATAAGCTTATGACAGAACGGCTTTTATCCGCGCAAATTACATTTGGCAATTCCAAGGTGCCTGTCTTTTTGCTTGCATTTGCAATTTTGATGGCGTTTTGCTTTTTTTACAGGCAAGAGGACGAAAAAGAAAGCATGCGCTTTTCAATGTATATTTGCCTTGTGGCGTTTAGCCTTTTGTTTTTATTTACAGGCTGGCACCCGCAGTGGCTTGTTCTTTTAGTGCCTTTTGTGGCGCTTACCACTGTTACCGCCGAAAACAAAGTGCCGTATTTTGTTTTGGATATTGTGCTGTGCATTGGATATTTCACCCTTACCTATTTTAATTTTCCTTCACAATTAGAGGGAAACATGTTGGATTTCGGCTTACTTGGGATAATATCAGGTTTGCAAACGGCAAATGTAGGTTATAACAATCTTGCTTTTTATTTTGGGCTTATCCCATATTTTTTAAGCATTGCAAGCGCACTGTTTGCAGGGGGCATTGTTGCGGGCATAATATTCAAGATGCCTTTACGAGGGATATGCTTTTCGGATAAGCTTAGCAAAGGCGCGGTGCATGCGCCGTCTTTGCACGCCTTTGCCTTTTTGCCAATGCTGTGTGCATACGGTGGCTTTTTCTTCTTGCCATGCATATTTGAATGGCTGAAATGCTTTAAATTTATATAAACGAGGGTACTGAATGCAAGCAAAAAAACAAAACATTATATTTATTTCAATTATTCTTATTATTTCAGCCGTCATTGCGATATTTGGGCTTTTGCGGCCAAAGGGTGCTGTGGCAATAGTATCTGTGGCGGATAAAAGCACCGAAAAAATATCTCTTGCAAAAGACGGTGTATTTAAAATAGAAAACGGCAATTTGCCTGTAACGCTCCAAGTAAAAGACGGTAAAATCCGATTTATAAACAGCGTTTGCCCCGACCATGTTTGCGAGGGCTTTGGCTGGCTTAGCAAAGAGGAGGACCGCGCTGTATGCGCACCTGCGCGTGTAGTGGTATCTATAGAGGAATAGCCTATAACATGCGTTTTTGCACTGTATTGTAAAGTTTTTGTAAGTAGCGTTGCGAAACGCGCTTATTATTGTTATAATACCAACGTTATGTAATTTTTTTGTAATTTAAGGTGTGACGAAATGACGATATTTGACACAATCAATGTTGCCGGAGGGCTTGCGCTTTTTCTCTATGGAATGACAATTATGGGCTCAGGCCTTGAAAAGCTTGCCGGTGGCAAAATGGAAAGCATTTTGCAAAAGCTTACCTCATCAACTTGGCGGTCGGTAGTGCTTGGCGCTGTAATAACAGGGCTGATACAATCGTCCTCCGGTACCACGGTAATAGTGGTAGGGCTTGTAAACTCCGGCATAATGCAGCTTACACAGGCTATCGGCGTAATAATGGGGGCAAATATCGGCACCACCATTACAGGGCAGCTAATTCGCCTATCGGAAATAAACGGCAGCAGCATTATTTTGCAAATGCTAAAGCCGTCCACCTTTGCGCCCATTGTTGCCTTTATCGGCGCAATCTTATATGTATTTATCAAAAAATCCCCTAAAAAGCGCAATATCGGGCAAATAATGCTTGGTTTCGGCATTTTATTCACAGGTATTTTCACAATGGAACGCGCCGTATCGGGCCTTCGCGATTCCGCTGTATTTGTTAAGCTTTTCACCACCTTGCAAAACCCTATTGTGGGCGTGCTTGCAGGCGCACTTGTTACGGTATTGTTGCAAAGCTCCTCTGCCTCCGTGGGCATATTGCAGGCGCTTTCAAGCACAGGCCTTGTTACCTGGGGCAGCGCAATACCTATTATATTAGGGCAAAACATAGGCACCTGCTCCACCCCCATGATTGCGTCTATCGGCGCATCTAAAGGCGCAAAGCGCAGTGCCATAGTGCATTTGTATTTTAATATTATCGGAACAGTTGTGTTTTTAATCGCCATTTACGGCTTTAAATCCGCTGTTGGTATTCCATTTTGGAATGACGTAATGGGCAAGGGCGATATTGCGAATTTCCACACCATATTTAACGTTGTAGTAACGCTGATGTTCCTGCCATTTACCAAGGTGTTGGCAAAGCTTGCAGAGCTTACCATACCCGACAAAGAGGAAGAAGCTATTGACCTTGAAATGCCTGTACTGGACAGCCGCTTACTTGGCTCGCCATCTGTGGCAATTCAGCAAGCAAAATATGCCGTTGAGGTAATGGCAAAAAACGCCCGCGCAAACTGCGCAGACGCCATACCCGTTTTGTTTAGCCACAACGCTGAAACTCTTTCGTTAATCGACAGCCGCGAGGCAATATGCGACAAGCTAGAGGTTGACGTAAGCAATTATCTGATTAAAATAACCGATAAGGAATTATCCGAAAGAGAAGCACAAGGCGTGAACGAGCTATTGCACTACGTTGTGGAATACGAGCGCATTGGCGACTACGCCATTAATATTCAAGGGCGCAGCGGCGAGATATTCGACAAGGAAATAAGCTTTTCGGCCTCGGCAAAGCAAGAGCTGGAGCTTGTGGCAGCGGCGGCATGCGAAATAATAGACATTGCTACCCAAAGCTTTTCTTTAGACGATATCAAAATTGCAATGCAGGTAGAGCCTCTTGAAGAAACTATAGATTTAATGATAGAAAACCTGCGAGATAAGCATATCACTCGCCTTAAAGACGGTGTATGCGCACTTGAAAGTGGTATAATTTTCCTCGAAATTCTCACCAATTTAGAACGTATTGGCGACCACTGTTCAAACATAGCCGCGCGCTTAATAGGCAGCGAGGCTGTGGACGGGCATTTTGACGCACACGAGCTGCGCCGCAGTATGCATGCAGGCGATGTACCCGGATATAACAAGATGCTTGACGCCTACAAAGCGAAATATTTAGACGTAATACAATAGATTTTAATGGCTTTACTATATGTAAATATTACTAATGGAGGGCTAATTGTGTTTGAAAATATTCTCAATATCATTTCATCGGTAATGGCATGCCTTGGGTGTATTTTGGTGCTGACAGCTACCATTTCCCTTGCGCGCCGCCGCTTTTACGAGCCATTGCAAGACAGAAAAATATGGATAATTGCGCTGTGCATGTTTGCCTGTGCTATATTTTTATTCAGCCCCACCAAAAGCACAAGCCGAACGGTAAAAGCCTCCATTGCATCTGTGGAAATGGCGACTAGGCGCACAGCCTATGCCAAAAACGCCAAGATTAATTGTGTGGTGCAAAATGCATCAGGCGACACCATTGCCGAGGCAGACTATTTATACGCCATGGAAAGTGGCACGCATAGCTGCGATATCACGGTAAAGAGCGGCGAAGAAGTGTTTCGCGGTGCAAAAAATCTTTCGCTTTTAAATGGCGGCTTTACAGACGACGGCTTTACCAAATCCGTCGAAAGCCGTAAGGACAAAATAGATACATATCATTTTTACAAAAACTTCAAGCAAATTATTTCTAAAAAACGCGAAATTCTCAAAAATTATGCTTTAAATTTAGACGTAGAAACGCCTATAACAGGCACAGACAAAGCCCTTACCGAAGCGGAGCTTGCCAATATAAAAGCTCAAAATGATAAGCTGATAAGCCTATACCGCCGCAAGCTTACTCTTTATCAATGGGAAGAAGTTTATCATGTAGACAGCAATGGCTACCTTGTGGGCTGGGAGATATTCTGCGAGGTTAAAAACCTTGACAACAAGCGCGAAACCCAAAGATGGATATACACCGTAGATGAAATTATAAAAAACAGATAGCTTAATGCCGTCTTTGCAATAAAGCTATGATTTGCATTTAAGAGCGCAAATTCTAGAATATTATAAATAATACGTACAGTAATGTTTTGTTTTACATTACTGTACGTATTTTGTACTATTCCGTCATTTATCGCTAATTTGCAAGTTTTTTCAAGTGTAAATGCAAGCCTAGCCTCGCGGTGTTTCCTCGCGATGCTCTAGCTTGCTTTCCACGGTATGCGGGTCCTCCCACACACCATTTTTAGAGGGTGTTCCCTTTTCCTCGGAATAATACATTGCCGGGCGCACTTGCTTTTTGCGCAAAGCGTCAAAACGCTCCTGCACGCTTTTGCCTGCCAAGCTGTCCCTAAGCGCCTTATCCGGCGGCTCCACATTATGCACTTCGTTTGGTTTATCGCGTATTTCCCTGTGAAACAGGCTTGAAAGTATGCTCATAATTTTCAAATTCCTCTCCGTATATTTGTAGCATTTAGTTTTGCTTTTAATCTGCGCAATAGTATTATTTGCAGCCCGATAATAAAATATTCTAAAGGGGCTTAATGCAAAGCTATCTTGCTTTAAATTATTTCAAATTATGTCAAATTCCGTGAGTATTTGACGAATTTGCTTAAACGTAGTATCATAAAATGGCAAATTATTCAAAGCCTCTCTTGAATTTAAGGAGAACTGTATGCAGTTAAATAAACCATCGCCGGGCTTTCGTAAAAAGCTTTTAGGCGAAATGCTTTATGGCATTAAGCGATATCTTTTCTTTGGCACTATAGCTACTGTTATGGCGACGGCGCTGTCTTACATTACACCGCTTATCGTCACTTTTACCATAGACAGCGTGCTTGGCACAAAGCCTGCCCCAAGTGGCATTTTGTATCGTGCATTAAGTGCGGCACAAAATAGCGACAAATGGCTCGCGCTAATCAGCATGGCGCTGTTTGTGATACTTACCACATTGTTTTGCGCGGCGTTTGCGTATTTGCGTGGGCATTTTATCGCCCTTGCAGGCGAGGGCCTTGCAAAGCATTTGCGTGATAAGCTGTATTCACATTTACAAAACGTCCCTTTCAGCTATCATACAGGCAGCCAAGCAGGGGATTTAGTACAGCGCTGCACAAGCGATGTGGAAACCATTCGCCGCTTTGTGCAGGTGCAGGCACTGGAAATAGTGCGCACTGTAATAATGGTGGTGGTGGCGTTTTCCATCATGCTACCCATCAACGGCAAAATGACGGCGATTGCCACTTGCTTATTGCCTATTCTTCTGGTGTTTAGCTTTATTTATTTTCGCAGCGTGCAAAAGCAATTCACAATATCAGACGAGGCGGAGGGCGCGCTGTCTACCACTATACAAGAAAATCTTACAGGTGTGCGCGTGGTGCGTGCGTTTGCTCAAGAAAAGGCAGAGCTTGATAAATTCACTCAGCGCAACAGTACATTTCGTGCGGCTACCTTACGATTAAATAAGCTAATGGGGTTTTACTGGGGCTTATCAGACACTATAGGCTATCTGCAAATAGCCATTACACTTATTGCAGGCATATATTTTTCCGTGGGCGGCAAGCTTAGCGTGGGTGATGTGATGCTGTTTACCACATACACCTCCATGCTCACCTTCCCCATGCGCCAGCTTGGGCGCATATTGGCAGACCTTGGCAAGGCTGATATTTCCCTTGGCCGCCTTGAGGATATCCTTGCTTATCCCATCGAGGAGGAGCCGGGCAAGGCGCTTTGCCCTAATATTACGGGTGAGATTACCTTTGATAACGTTTGCTTCGACTACGGCGATAATGTACCTGTGCTGCAAAACGTAAGCTTTGCGGTAAAGCCGGGGCAAACCGTGGGCATTTTGGGCAGCACAGGCTCCGGCAAAACCAGCCTTGTGCAGCTTTTGCAACGATTGCATTATGTTAAATCCGGCCATATCACCGTTTCGGGTGTAGATATTAACGATATAGAGCGGCATCATCTGCGAGGCAATATCGGCATTGTACTGCAAGAGCCGTTCCTTTACAGCCGCACCATAGGCGAAAACATTTCCATTGCACGGCCAGATGCGCCTGTAGAGGCTGTGCATGAGGCGGCTAAGGTTGCCTGCGTGCATGATGTAATAGAGGGCTTTGAAAACGGCTACGACACCGTAGTGGGCGAGCGCGGAGTTACCCTTTCGGGTGGGCAAAAGCAGCGTGTGGCAATAGCACGTATGCTTTTGCAAAACACACCTATTTTAATTTTTGATGACTCCCTTAGCGCAGTAGATGCCGAAACAGACGTTGCCATTCGCAATGCCCTATTAAAGCGTAGCCATGGCACCATGTTTTTAATAAGCCATCGTATATCCACATTAAAAAATGCAGATTTCATCTTAGTGCTGGACAAAGGCGAGCTTGTGGAAAACGGCACCCACAAAGAGCTTTGCGCAAAAGACGGATTTTATCGCCGTGTATGCGAATTGCAGGGCGAAAATGTGCCGCTTGCAGCACCTTCTGAAGGAGGCGAGGCGTAATGACGGATTTTAAAGACAATAAAGAAGATTTGCAAGACAGCAAGGTAAATTTACAGCTTTGGAAACGGCTTTGTGCCTACGCTTTACGGCATAAGGGCTTTGTGATATTTACTGCGCTTATTTTGCTGGTGGTGGCAGGGATAGACCTCGTTTATCCGCAGCTTACACGATATGCCATTAATCATTTTATCACCGCCGGGCAATTAGACGGGCTTATCCCCTTCGCTTTTATTTATATTATTTCTGTACTTATACAAGGCTCTTGCGTGTTTTTATTTGTATGGGGCGCAGGCCATTTGGAAATGAGCATAGCCTACGACATACGCCAAGACGCTTTTACAAAGCTGCAACAGCTTTCTTTTAGCTTTTACGACACCACCTCGGTGGGCTGGCTAATGGCTAGAATGGTTAGCGATATTGGGCGCCTGTCGGACATGATTGCATGGAGCCTTGTGGACCTTATGTGGGCAGGGTGCTTTGCCATAGGCATTGTGATTATTTTGCTTATGATGAACTGGAAGCTTGGGCTTTTAATCCTATGCGTTGCGCCTGTACTTGCCGCACTGTGCATGTTTTTTCAAAAGCGCATTTTAAAAGAGCAAAGAACAGTGCGCAAAACCAATAGCCGCATTACAGGCGGCTTTAACGAAGGCATTATGGGCGCCGCCACCACAAAAACCCTTGTGCGCGAAGAAAAAAGCACTGAGGAATTTATGGAGCTTACCTCCACCATGCGCCGCGCAAGTATTCGCGCGGCAGTATTAAGCGCAATATTCATGCCCCTTGTAATGACACTTGGCAGCATCTCTACTGCGTTGGCGCTTGCCGAGGGCGGCAATTTGGTGCTGAAAGGCGTACTTGACCTTGGCACCCTTACTGCGTTTATCTCCTACACCACACAATTGTTCGATCCTATTCAGCAGCTTGCGCGCATACTTGCCGAAATGCAGTCCGCACAGGCAAGCGCCGAGCGCGTGCTGGATTTGTTAGACCAAGAGCCTGAGGTTGCCGACAGTAAAGAAATTACAGATATTTACGGCGACAGCTTTGTACCTAAAAAAGAAAACTGGCCTAAAATAGACGGTGCTGTGGAGTTTCGCGACGTTGGCTTTTGCTACAAAAGCGGCGAGCGTGTACTCAGCAATTTCAACTTAAAAGTAAAGCCCGGGGAAAGCATTGCCCTTGTGGGCGAAACAGGCGCAGGCAAAAGCACTTTAGTAAACCTTGTGTGCCGCTTTTACGAGCCAAGCGAGGGCACCGTGCTTATAGATGATGTAGATTATCGAGAGCGTAGCCAGCTTTGGCTACACTCTGCCCTTGGCTACGTGCTGCAATCGCCACATTTATTCAGTGGAACAATAGCAGATAATATCAGCTATGCAAAAAAAGGCGCAACCGATGCGGAAATAAAAGCCGCCGCGGAAATGGTGCATGCGGCGGAATTTATCGAAAGGCTGCCCAGTGGCTATCAAACAGAGGTAGGCGAGGGCGGGAATCGTCTTTCCACAGGGCAAAAACAGCTTATCAGCTTTGCGCGCGTAATATTGGCAGATCCTCGCATTTTCGTACTGGACGAGGCTACCAGCAGTATAGATACCGAAACCGAACAGCAAATTCAAAACGCTATACAGGCAGTGCTTAAAGGGCGCACAAGCTTTATCGTGGCGCATCGCCTTTCCACCATTCGCTCTGCGGACAAAATATTAGTTATGCAAAACGGGAGAATAGCCGAAAGCGGCACCCATAGCGAATTAATGGCAATGAAGGGCTATTATTACGAGCTAAACAATCAATAAAAAATATCGGCACGCCTAACAAAACAGGCGTGCCGATGTTTTTTGTTTATAACACAATAACCGCAAGCGGTTATTATACCAACTCGCGACGCGATTGCAAAGCCACCTATTTCGCACCCACTCCGTAGGGGCGTGGCTCTGCTCCGCCCGTTGGGTTTTTGCAATGTTATTGCATTTTGCAATCTCCGTTGGATATTGCAATCTTGCCATATTCTCCCCACTCTGTAGGGGCGTGGCTCTGCTCCGCCCGTGGGTTAATCATGCGGCTCGCGGCACGATTACATATGCCGTTTACTCGTCGCTAAAGCGAGAGCCGTAAACATGGCGAATTATATCATAAAAATAAGATTTTTATGATATAATTATAACAATTATTGTTGACAAGCAAGCTAAAATTGTTTATACTAAATAAGCGGCAATAAAGCTACAGCGTTAAGCGTGAAATAAGCCGTTTTGCGAGCAAAGGTTTTTACGCGTGTTTATAGCGTAAATACGTACATTTAGGGGTATAGCTCAGCTGGTAGAGCAGCGGTCTCCAAAACCGCGTGCCGAGGGTTCGATCCCTTCTGCCCCTGCCAAAAGTTTAAACGCACACAAACCTTGATAATAAAGGGTTTGTGTGCGTTTTTTGTTGTAAACTGCTATAGTTCGAACGTTTGAAATAGTTGGTAAATTACATGTATTTGTTCTGTTTGTATCCTTAAATATGCAGTAAAATATATGGCGCATTTGCTTGTGGTTGCCGCTTTAGTGGTGAGTAAACGGTATAGGTGATCCGCGGCGCGAGCAGTATGATTATCCCACGGGCGGAGCAGAGCCACGCCCCTACAGAGTGGGGAGAATACGGCAAGAGT
>JAVWZM010000080.1:0-9330 GCA_036661035.1 Oscillospiraceae bacterium | reverse complement strand
TGGTTTTATCAATCCTTCAGCCAATCCGGCAAGCCGCCTTTATATGCCCAAAAATGCTCGTGCTGCTCTGCGTAAAGCCAAGGCTTTCGTACATCTTTTGCGAGTCCTCCCCAGATGCATAAAGATATATAAGGGCATATTCTTTATCCGCTCCATAGCATATTGCGCTACGCACCGCCGCCGCCCCATAGCCTCTGCGCCTGAAACTGGGGTGAGTATAAACATCGGAAAGATACAGCGTTTCGCCGTAGCCCTCCGCAAGGCAAATTGCCACAGGCGCATGCTCGTTATTGTAAGCGCAGCAAAGCACCGCCCCTGCGGCAAGCTGTTTATCAAGCATTTTCACGCCAAAATCCGCGCCCTCGTCCTCAAATATTGCCAGCTCTCGCACAGCACCTGTGATGTCATGCAAGATTTTTGTTTCGTATTTAATCTTAGAACGGTCATACTCCGGATTTTCCAAAAGCATGCGCACAGCAATAGATGTTTTAATCTCATATCCGTGCGCCACAAGGGCATAATTCACCTCGCTAAGGGGCAAAGCGTCTGGCCGCATGGCAAATTTCGGCACGGAGCCTGCCTCTATGATAAAATCCTCCGCCGCCTTAATACTACCGTTTATGTCCTTTGTGCTTTTCAGCACTGCGTAGTTAGAACACGCGCTTTCGGTATTATCCTTATCTCTAAAGGCTCTGAAACCGTCGGTTTCAATATACTGCAAATATTTTTTTGGGGCGAAAATTTCGTGATTTATTATACCGTGATTTATTGTCAACTTACCTCACCTAATATTGTTTCTTATTTTTGCAAACTCCGGATATTGCTCATAAAGATGATTTGCGATAACCTCCATAAGCAAGAAATCCTCCTCGGAATCTATATCCAAAATGCCTGTATCCATCATTACTGTTATGCCTATTTTGCCGTCCCACACAAGGCCGCTTTTGTTTGTAAGTAAAAAAGACGGTTTAAACATGTACACCGATGCGTTTACATCGTACATTTCAGGTGCCTGCTGGCGCGCAGTAAAAGTGGATTCGTTCACTATTTCTATATGATCGCCCACGGGCTTCACCATATTAAAATAAGGATTGCGGCGTGCCTGCGTAGAACTGAAAATAATGTCGAGGTCAGCCCGTTCACGCATAAGCTCGTAGGAATTTTGTACGTCTTTCATGGTGCGTAGTGGGCTTGTGATATCTAAATCCATAAAATAATCGTATTCTATTCCCTTGCGTCTTTGCATTTCCGCAATTGTATATTGATGCACCGACATTTTAGACACTCTGTCGCCGCCAAGTTCCTCGGGACGCTCTACAATTTCCACCTCGGGATATTTTTCCTGCACCATGCTAATAAGATGCTCGCTGTCTGTATTTAGGCAGATATCCACATTTATATCGTTGTTTTCTTCTACGAACATAGTTGCCGCCGATAGCGAATAATACACAAGCGGCTTGCCGCAAAAGGTTTTAAGGTTTTTATTGCGAAAGCCCTTGCTGCCTGCGCGCCCTGCAATGCTGATTAACATTTTTTTCATATTACATATCTCCCAGTGTAAGTTTAAGCACGTTCAGTGCGTTTGAAGGCGGATTAATGTTTTTCGCTTTGCCGTCAAAATAATCTAAAAAGTAATTTATTTCGCGAATATATCGCATGTTTACATCTTCGCGGCAATCTACCACTTCGCCGTTTTCAAGGGTAAGCGTGCCTGCGCCAAAATCCGCACATACAGTACCATTTGGGCAAAACAGCTCTATGCTGCGTTTGTATTCCCTGCCAAAATAATCTAAATGCACCTCAGCAAGCAAATTGTCGTATTTTGCAATATATACTGATAAATCGTCGGAATCTATTTCCAAATCGCTGTATGTTCCCTTTAAGTTAAAGCACTCTTTTGGCACACCAAACAAATCCGTAAGATAATCCCACTCGTGGATAAGGTCTATAGTTACGCCTCCGCCCATTTCCTTGTGGGCGGAATACACGGTGCGATAGTCTACGCCTTTTCGCCATTCCGGCAAATACGACGAGCAAATCACTCTTGCACTGTACACTCGCAAATTTTCCATACGGTTTTTAAGGGCAATAAATGTACCGCAAAAGCGCATAGGCGCCGCCACATAGCAAAGCGCATCTTCGTTTATACATTCGCCGATAATTAAGTCTGCTTTATCAAAAATCGGTTTTTCTATAAAGAACGCTTTTGCCTTGCCACGCAAGGCGCGCAAGGTATCAAAATGCAAATTCGTGGGGTTTGTGATAAACGCAATGTCATAATCCCCAAGCTCTTTAAAGCTTGTATATTCGCGGTTAATCAAGGCTTTCACCTCGGCATTAAGCTCTCGCTTGCCGCTGCGCAGTGCGTCCACAGTAATACTAAGCCCGCGTTTTTGCGCGACCTCATGCAAATTTTTAAGATGCCTGGTACCGATGCTGCCAATGCCTGTAAATAATATTTTAAGCATGTTATACCCTCTTATTTTGGATTTTTACACATGTAAGCAAAAGCGATAAGCTTATAATGCCATAAAAATCTCGTTTTATGGTATTATTCACCATGTTTACGGCTCTCGCTTTAGCGGCGAGTAAACGGTATACGTAATCGCGCCGCGAGCGGTATTATAACTGCTTGCGGTTATAATACTGTAAAGCCATTTGAAACGCAGCTAAGCTATCCATGCGCAATATTAGCAATTTTATTGTATTTTACGCATCTATCTCGTCTATTACCTTCAGTGCGCGTGCGTCCTCCTCAAAGGAATATTTAGCCGTGTCTTTGCCGCTTAGCACGTCAAAAAAGCATTGTATTTCGTCTGCAAATGCCGTTTCCACCACGTTGTCGCTAAAGCGCGGATCGTGTTCAAAGGAGGCATAGGTATTTACAAATTCTTTTTCCTTGGTTTCAAGGTTGTATCTAAACAATGTTTTTGGGTTGCCCTCCCAAAAAATATGCAAGCCGTCGCCAAATACCTCAAAATTGCGCACTGCCTTAGGCGCAACTACGTCTGCCGCCATAAAGCCCTTTGTGCCATTTTTATGGCGCAAGGTTACAAAGCAGCTATCGGGGTACGGCAATTGCAAATCTGAAATGCTGTCTTTTTCCACAGAAATACTTGCCACATCTCCAAAGGCACGCAATATCCAAGGCAAATCTATGCCGAATATCTCTCGCACTCCCCCTGTGCGCTTATCGCCCACAAAAAAGCTTTTATAATCCTCCCACGGGTGCCAATCCGGAAGATACTGCCCTATATGGTAAATATAATTAACAGGCTTTTCAAAGCTGTGAACGGCATTTATAATATACTGCGGCTCGGCTCTGTATATCATGGTATTGCTTAAAAACAAGGTAAGGTTTTTATCCTTTGCCTTTTGTACAAGCTCGTCGTATCCGTCGCTTACTAAATTAAGCTCTGTAAATACGGGCAAATTATTATCCAAAAGCTCGTTTATAACTTTTGCGTGGGAAAGCGGCGAGGTGCATACAAACGCAGCGTCGGGCTGTACGGCAGCCACCGCTTCTTTTATGCTTTCAAAGGTTGGGATTGCAAGCTCCTTTGCCTCATCTCTACGCTGTGGCGACATGTCTACAGCATAGCGCAAAGCCGACGGCATTACCGTGCTTATTAATCTCGCTCGCCTTTTGCCCATACTTCCAAAGCCTATAATAAGAATTTTCATATTACCCCTCCGTGCTATTTCATTAAAACTTGTATTGTTTATTAAACCAATGTGCCGCACATCATATATCCACAGCTATATACGCCTATTTATGCGCTTTTGCGCTGCTTTGCAAAAACTCGTAAATAGCATTTTCCCTGTCTGCAAAAGCGTGCAAAAACGATATTTGTGTTTGTGCATAGCAATATGTGCGTGTTTCTCTTGCCTCTATATAAAGGTTTGAATCTTTCAAGATTAATTGCACCAAATAGCGCTCTTTACCTTTTTTCTGAACCGGCAGGCTATCAGCGATACGAATTGACGCTTTGCTATTTGACGCAAGATTTAAAAGCATTTCTTCTTCAGGTGCGGTTAAATAAAAGTCCTGTTTATTACCGTCTGTGTCATATCTCATTACATAGGCCTTTTCAATCTCCGTGGGTTTTGGCATCTTTAATGTTTGCGGCGCAAACACCGCGACAAGTAAAAGCATCAGCACCACCGCTGTAGTACCCTCTTTAAAAAGATGCTTTCCACCGTGCAATACAAGGTTTTTAGATATATCCAATATTAACACAATAAACAAAAGCACCAACGCCAAAAGCGCAAAGCGCACAATTGTAATGGCTGTGGTTTTTACAACTATTGGCGTAGTGGTAAATTGCTCTGTGATTTTTTGCCAATATTCCATCACAAATCCGCCTTTCCTGCATCGTAAAAAGCTTTCGGCTCACGCAAGGAATCGCTTTCGACTATGCCCTCAATAATTTTTACTATTTT
Organism: Oscillospiraceae bacterium; assembly: GCA_036661035.1. Taxonomy (GTDB): domain Bacteria; phylum Bacillota; class Clostridia; order Oscillospirales; family Ruminococcaceae; genus JAGPHI01. Next base: position 4,887 of record JAVWZM010000080.1, on the reverse strand, counting down.
GCCGCTGGTATCTCCGCCGTTATATGGGCTTTGCACAGCTTTGGCAATATTGCCAAACTCCTTTGAGCATGCTTTTTCTATGGCACAAGCAATTTCGCTTTTTTCCGCCTTGCAGCAAATAATATTAGCAGAAATTATTCTTCCGCTTTGGCGCTCGCCTATATTTACACAAGGCACTTGCATTGTAGGCGTTTCCACAACGCCTGAGGAGGAATTGCCTATTACCGCCTTGCAATATTTCATAGCCGAAAGATATCGCATTACTCCAAGGCTTGCGAATGCATAGGCATTATCCTTTTTCTCGCAAAAAGCGTCTAGTATTGCGTTTATCTTATCCCCGCCTGCATCGGCGTTTGCTTTTGTAAAAATAATTACCATATCAAGGGGATATAGCGCGCCAAGTAGGGCGTGCATCTGCTCGCTTGCATCGGTATTTGTGCCCGTTTCGGGGTGAAATGTTACAAGGCAATATTCGTTTATATCCGATATTCCAAGGCTTTCGCAAAGTGCTTTTTTGCTTAAAAGCGGCAGACTGCGTATATTTTCGTCGCCTAATCCGCCCACATTATGCACACTTTCAGGTTGTTCCCCCATGCGGATTAATCGCCTTGCATATTCCTCGCAAGAGGGGAAATGCACCTTAGCCATCTTGGTTATGGCGTGGCGGTAAAAATCGTCATTTGCACCCTTTGTTACATCGCCTCCGCTGATATGGGCAAGTGGTATGCCAAGTGCGGCAGCCGCTGTAGCAGCCGCAAATATCTCGTATCTGTCACCAAGCACAAGCACTGCATCGGGCTTTTTTTCGTATAGCCAAGCAGAAAATAAATCTATAGCCAGTGCTATTGTTTTAGCGGTAGCTAAGGTGCCCGTGCCATAGCGCATAATGTCTATTTTAGCGGCAATTGGCATTTTATCGTTTTCTATTTCTCCGATTGTATTGCCAAATTCGCTATGTAAATGCGCACCTGTTACAACCAATAGAGGTGTAATAATTTTGCTCGCCAACATTTTTTGCAGCACAGGGCGCAAAAGCCCGTATTCCGCCCGTGTACCTGTAAAAACAGCTATGGTTTTTTTCACATTCACCGCCCCTTTTGCTTGCAGTTTTTTATAATTCTATCTTTTCGTCCGCTATAAACCCGCGTTTCGCCTTTTGCCCCAGCACCTCATGCCAGCGCATTGGCGACACACCGTCGCCCGGACGCTTTACCGTGATATTATCGCTTGTAAATTCTTCGCCCTCGCTGATGTTTTTTGCCGCAACTATACTTTTGCGCGCAATGGGCTTGTTTTTCGCCTCGCTGTCGCTCACTGCTTTTTTACCATCGCCAAGCATCTCCTCAGTGTTGCGGATTGCCTTCACCATTTCCGCAAGTTCTTTTGGTTCAAGGCTCGCCTTGTGGTCGGGGCCTTCCATAGTTTTATCTAAAGTAAAATGCTTTTCTATTACGCATGCGCCAAGCGCCACGGCGGCAATATCCGCCTCTATGCCAAGTGTATGGTCAGAATATCCCACAGGCACGCCAAAATGCTGAGATAAATCCAGCATGGCGGTAAGGTTTACATCTTTATACGGCGTTGGATATTCGGTGTTGCAGTGCAGCAGCGTAATGTCGCTTGCTCCGCCGTTTTCAAGCACCGCCACAGCGTCCTCTATTTCGGATATAGTGCTCATGCCTGTGGATAAAACTACAGGCTTTTTAAGAGCGGCTATTTTTTCTAGATATGGCAAATTGGTTATTTCCCCTGACGGTATTTTATAAAAGCGCATATCAAGTGTTTCTAAAAAATCCAAGCTTTTTAAATCGAATGGGGTTGAAAGATACTCAATGCCTATCTCTTTGCAATACTCTCGCAGCTCTCTATGCTCCGCAAACCCAAAATGTATACGTCGCACCATGTCCAGTTGGCTTTCTGCGCTTCCTGTTTGTGCCTTTTGATATTCTGCTTTTTCGGCAAATGTGCTTATTACAAGCTCCGGCACTGCCGTTTGATATTTCACTATATCTGCTCCCGCATTTTTGGCGGCAAGCGCCATTTGCTTCGCAATTTCAAGGCTGCCATTATGGTTTACGCCTGCCTCGGCAATGATTAATACAGACATTCTTTTACCCCTTTATCGGTGTTTTTATTAAAACTGTCGCGACAGTTTTAATTGTGCATGTGCGATTAAACTTACATCGGATAAGCTTTTCGGTAACCAAGTCCGCAGACTTGTTTTACTGAAACTATTTTGCGAAACAGCTTTAAACTGCTTAATGCGACACTTATTGCATTTCCAAGCGGCGGCGCATTGTTTCTAATTCCTCAAGCTGCCCCATGTCCATCCAAGAGTTTTCGCTTACGGGATATACGCCCACTTTTTCGCCGGCTGTTCTGTATTTTTCAATTATATCCGGAAATCCGCACGCCACACCATATTCCATTTCTTCAACTACACGCGGCTCTACAAGATAAATGCCCGTATTTGTTAAGAAATTCATTTCGGGTTTCTCGGTAATGTTTTTAATGCCGCCCTCTGTATCTAAATCTATCACGCCATAGGGAATGGTAAAATGCTTAAATGCGCATACCATCGTAATAATGTTTTTGTTTTCTCTGTGGAATTTATATATATCCCCATAATCTGCGTCTATAAGGCAGTCGCAATTGGTAAAGAAAAACGGCCTGTTTAATTTGCCCTTTAATAGGCTAAGCCCTCCGCCCGTGCCAAGTGGCGTGTCCTCGTCGATAAATTCAAGGCTGTAATCCTTTTCAACCTCGCTGAAATAAGATTTAATCATGCTTTTTTTATAGTTGACTATCATAGAAAATTCGCTGCACCCAAAGCCTTTAAACCGTTCTATAATATGCTCTACTATGGGCAGCTCGCCCACTGGGATAAGCGGCTTTGGCAATATTTTGGTATATGGATACAGCCTTGTGCCAAGGCCGCCGGCTGTAATCACCACAGGTATATCCGCCTTTTTACGAGTATCTACGTCTAAATCGTTTACAAAAACGATGTCTTGTATGCGCCCCTCTTTATCTAAGAGCGGTACGGCATCTATGGACTTACTAAGCAGATACTCCTTTGCGCGACTGCGCTCCGACACAGGCAAGCTGCGCGGAGAATAATTAGCCATGGCACTTACATTTTCTGTAAGCATGCCGCCCTTCAAAACAAAACGGCGCAAATCCGCATCTGTTACCACAGCCTTTAGCACACCGTCAGGCGCAATAAAAACGATGCGTAGCCCTGTTTCATCAAGGCGATGCATAGCCTCAAGCGCGGTACATTCTTCGCTAATGATAAGCTCGTCTATTTTCAGCATAGCTGCGCCCTCCAACTTAAATTTTTAAAAGCTCCTCTGCCACACGGGCGGCAGCTTGCACAGTAAGGTTAGTAGAGCAAGGCAAATTTATAATGCCTGCGCGATATTGGATTGCTTTATCAAGTGCATATGCCTCGTTTTTTCCATAATCTGCCTGTTCGTGAATAAGCGCCCACACAGGACGTGTCTGAATTTTTTCGGCCTTTAGCTTTGCAATTATTTCGTCGCGCTCGTTTGCACGCTCGCCAAGATAAAGGCTGAAAAACCATTTATTGCTGCGTATGCCCCCGCAAAACGGCAATATTCTAAACCCGTTTTTGCCGTCCAATGCGTTTTTATAAAAATCGTACAAAAGATGCTTGTGCTGTATAAAGCCCTCAAGCTGTTCCAGCTGTGCCAGCCCCAAGGCAGCCTGTAAATTGGTTAAGCGGTAATTATATCCTACCTCGTCGTGGAAAAATTGCAATTCATCTGCCTTTGCCTGTGTAGACAAATGCTTTGCATGCTCCGCATAATCCCCATGGTTAGACACCAGCATACCGCCTGCACCTGTGGTGATTATTTTGTTGCCGTTGAAGCTGTATACACCTATGTCGCCTATTGTGCCTGCCATTTTGCCTTTAAATACACCTTCAGTGTAATAGGTGCCAAGTGCCTCGGTGGCATCTTCGATAAGCGTTAGCTTATATTTTTTGCAAATAGCTGTAAATGCAGGCATATTTGCCATATTGCCAAACACATGCACCACCAAAAGTGCCTTTACATGTGCGCCTGTTTTTTTATTGTACAGCTTGTCCCCACGCATTTCGCAATTATCTCGACAAAATGCTTCTGCTGCGTCGGCGTCCATGCAAAGTGTATCGTCGCAGCCTATAAACACAGGCTCTGCGCCGGAGTAGCGCACAGGGTTTACTGCAGCTATAAATGTAAGCGTTGGCACTATTACCTCGTCGCCACGATGCACACCTGCCGACAGCATAGCCAAATGCAAGCCTGAGGTGCCGCTGTTGCACGCAACCCCACGCGGCATACCTGTATACTCGGCAACCTTGCTTTCAAATTTCGATACTAGGCTGCCGCCTGTGGACACCCATTCGCTTATTACAGCGTCGTTCACATATGCTTTTTCGTTGCCCTTGAAATTCGGTACGGAAAGCGGTATAAATTCTTGTTCCATTGCTACGACCTTCTTTTTTTATTGTTTTGTCTTTTTTTACAAGTTTTATCCAGTGGCTTTTTAACCTTTTTGTTATCCGCAGAATACGCCGTGTACAGCCATGCACATAGTGCCGCCGCAAGCCCCGGCCACACGCAGATATTAAAGATTGTTTCCCCCGAATAAGCAAAATAGCTTGTAAAGCTGCGTTTGGGATTTAAAACGAATTTATTTAAGGTCAATTCAATCCCCGTGAAATTAGACGGATCTATTCTGATGCGGCTTATTTTGCCTCGTGGTAAGACAAACTCGAAACGCCCGTCGTTTCTCTGCTTTGCCCAAACACGACTTTCGAGAGAAAATTCCTCGCTGCCGCGGGTGTAATATAAGCATACTTCGCCCGGATATTTGTTA
>JAVWZM010000079.1:0-9388 GCA_036661035.1 Oscillospiraceae bacterium | reverse complement strand
CAAGGCATTCTTGCATAGAACACCTTGGCGCAATTCATATTTTATAGGTGGCTACCCCAACATTTGACAAAGAGCCAAAGTTTTTTTCTTTTATGGGCGTCTACCCCAACATTTGACAAAGAGCCAAAAAAAGCCGCCCTAAAAGGGCGGCTTAAAAGCTATTGATTAGTCGCTTACATAAGGGATCAACGCAACGTGGCGCGCTCTCTTAATGGCGATAGTAAGCTCGCGCTGATGTGCAGCGCATGTACCGGTAACGCGGCGAGGAATAATCTTCGAGCGCTCCGAAATATATTTGCGCAAGCGGGGAATATCTTTATAATCGATATGCTCCACACGGTCTACGCAAAAGCTGCAAACCTTTTTACGTGCACGACGCTGTGGGCGTCCGCCTGCACCTTTATCATTTCTATCTCTATCGTAAGGCATGTTAAATCCTCCTTCTGTTAAAATTAAAACGGTAAATCTTCATTGTCGTCTAAAACGGCGAAATCATCTACTGTACCCGAAGCATAGCTTGCAGGTGCTGCAGATGGAGCACGCGAATAGTCTTGCTGCGGTGCTGAAGGGGAGGCGGCATTACCGCCGTTTCCGCCACCGGAGCCTTTGCTGTCGGCAAAATGCACATTGCTTGCCACTATTTCAAAGGCGGTACGCTTGTTACCATTTTTGTCTTCATAATTGCGCGTTTGGATACTGCCGTCAAGCGCAATTAAGCTGCCCTTATGAAAATATTTGCATACAAACTCTGCTGTTTGCCTCCAAGTAACTATGTTGATGAAATCAGCTTTACGCTCTTCACCGGATTTCGCGTAGCTACGGTCACATGCGATAGAAAACGAGCAAACGGATAGGCCGCTTTGCGTTGTTTTCAGTTCGGGGTCTGCGGTTAAGCGCCCCATTAAAGCTACAACATTAAGCATTTGTTTGCCTCCTATTCAGCTAGCGCAATAATCATCGAGCGCAATACACCCTCGGTGATTTTGTAAACACGATCCAGTTCAGCAGGGAAATCTGTTTCACTTGTAAACTTGATTAGCGTGTAGATACCGTCTTGTTCGTCGTTGATAGGATAAGCAAGGCGACGCTTGCCCCATTCATCAACAGAATCAATAGTACCGTTTGCTTCGATAAGGGATTTAAACTTGCCTACTAAAGCGGCAAAAGCCTCCTCATCAAGAGTTGCTGTAGTGATTAGCATTGTTTCGTACTTTGTCATTTCTGTACACCTCCTTTTGGACTTATGGCCCCTTGCGGGGCAAGGATTTACTACCCTTTTTGGGCAGCACTTTATTATACCGCAAACAGTGGCTTATGTCAAACATTTATTTACAAATTTAACTCATTTTTTTCGTTATAATAACTAAAACAATGTTTCGGGTATGTAATTTGCCATGTTTACAATTTGCCATTTTAGCGGCGAAAAAATGGCAATGTAATCGCGCCGCGAAAAAGTATAATAACCGCGTTTGATTATTATAGCATACATACATGTAATCTTACAATGCACAATAATCAATATCATGCCTAATGAATTAATTCAAAGCCAAGCGCGTAAAATAGCGAATGACATAAATATGTAATAAATTGTATATTTAACTTAAATTCATCTAAATGTTTGTGTATTTTATCGCCATTAAACCATTGAATTATAATTTTATTAGTGTTATAATAAACAAAAGTTTTGCTTTAATTGCGTTATGATTGTACATTATTCACAATAACAGCGTAATTTTGCAAAATTTAATAAAAATTTATGGAGGAAAATATGAAAAAGAAAATTCTTGCATTAACTCTGGCGTTGGCACTTTCAGTATCAATGTTTGCAGCATGCGGCGGCGCGCCTGCCTCTACTCCTGCGGCTCCCGCTGAAAGCAAACCTGCAGAGTCTAAGCCGGCAGAAACAGTAGAGCTTACACTTGGCTCATGGCGTACTGACGACGTGGCACAAATGACTAGTTTATTGGCAGAATATAAAAAGGTAGCACCAAACGTAAATATCACATTCCAGCCTACCAATCCTCCGGATTATAACGCAACCTTGCGCTTACAGCTAGACGGCGGCACAGGACCGGATTTAATGTATGCGCGTTCGTATGCAACAGGCGAAGAGCTTTTTGACACGGGATATTTTGCAGATTGCTCTGCTATTCCCGGCCTTAAAGAAAACTTTACCGCGTCTAATTTAGCACCATGGCAAACAAAAGACGGCAAAATGTTTGCAGTTCCGTTTGCCGCAGTATCACACGCTGTATACTACAATAAAGATATATTTGAAAAAGAAGGGCTTAAAATTCCTGAAACATGGGAAGATTTTATTGCACTTTGCAAAACCTTAAAGGGTAAGGGCATTACTCCCCTTGCCAACGGCGTTGCAGACGAGTGGGACATATTAGAGTGCTTCTTCCTTGGCATGCTGCCAAACTACGTTGGCGGTGCAACAGAGCGCGTAAAATATGAAAGCAAAGAGAAAAAGCTAAACGACGAAGCTTTTGTAAAAGCATTTACAGCTATTGGAGAGGTAGCTCCGTACTTGCCCACAGGCTTTGAATCCGTTACATATAACGACAGCCAAGTTTTGTTCAACACACAAAAATCTGCTATGTTTATAGACGGCTCATGGACAGCAGGCGTTTATAAAGATGCTACATTCAAATGGGGCGTTTTTGCAATTCCGGCACCAAAGGGCGGAAAAACAGCTATTACATTCCACCCGGATATGGCTATTACAATGAACGCAGCTACAAAGCACCCAGACGAAGCAACAGCATTTCTTGCATGGCTTTGCACCAAGGACGGCGCAACAACAGCCTCTGCAAACTTGCCTGTAGGCTATTTCCCAATGATTAACTTCCCAATTACATTGGCAGACGAGCATGCAAATGAGTTCTTGTCACTGAATACAGGAAAAGAAACCGATGCACGTTTTGTATGGCCTAAGCTAATGGATTGGTATGCTCCGATGAACCAAGCAGTTATAGGCGTGTTAAAGGGCGACCTTACACCACAAAAAGCTGCCGACAGCATCGAATCATTTACTCCTGCTGCAAAATAAATCTATAAAATGCTTTAGTAATGGACGGATGGGTTAATCCATCCGTCCATACTTTTAAGAATTGCTTTTTAGGAGGTATCCTCATGTCACCACATAAAGCAAAGAAAACAAAGCTAAGCCCCGGTGGCTCATATTGGATTTGGTACGCGCTGCCGGCACTTTTCTTTTATATTATTTTCATGGCATATCCGCTTTTAGATTCCATACGTCTCAGCTTTTACGGGGGCGCAACCAACAATCGAACATTTGTTGGCTTGGCAAACTATATTACTATGTTTACCGACCCCGTATATTCTCAGCAATATTGGAATGCAATGTGGAACACAGTAAAGTTTTTTATAATACATATGCTGGTGCAAAATGTGCTTGGCATAGTGTTTGCGGTGCTTTTAACAGCGCCGAAGATGCGCGGACGAAATGTGTATCAAACTATTATTTTTATCCCCACAACCTTTGCTGTATTAGTAACAGGCTATTTATGGAAACTTTTGCTTAATCCTGTTTGGTCGGAAAACTTTTTGGACACATTAGGCCTTAAAAGTTTGGCACAGCCTTGGCTTGGAAACGAAAAAACAGCGCTCCTTTTTGTGGCGTTTGTATCTTGTTGGCAATGGATAGGCATACCTACAATGATGTTTGTTGCAGGGCTTAATAATATCAGCGACGACATTTACGAGGCGGCGGCTATCGAGGGCGCAAACGGATGGGACACTTTCTGGCGCATTAAGCTTCCGCTTATTAAACCTGTAATAGGCATGATAGCAATTTTAACCTTTGTAAATAACTTCAACGCGTTTGATATCGTGTTTGCTATGGAAACGGCAAATGGCGCGCCGGGATACGCAACAGACCTTATTGGCACGCTGTTCTATCGTGTGGGTATAGCAGGGCAGCACCCTGTAGGTATACCCAATCCGGGGCTAGGTGCCGCTATTGCCACCATTACATTTATTTTACTTGCAATAGGCTCGCTAATTACCCTAAAGTATACACGTACAAAGGAGTGAGAAGATGAAAGATAAAAAGAGCAAATCTCTGCGCTTGCAAAACTTGCATATCGGCTCACATATTTTACTTTGCTTTTGGGCATTAGTGGTGCTTTTTCCTATATATGTTATGATTATAAATTCCTTTAAGGACAGGCTGAGCATTTATGCAAACCCTTATGGCCTTCCTGAAAAATGGAATGTTTCAAACTATACAGATGTGCTTGCAAGCGGAGATTTTATCACATATTTTTTCAATAGCTTTTTAGCGGTCGTTACCTCTCTTGTGCTTGTAGTGGTGCTTGGCATAATGCTTTCTTATGCACTGGCAAATTGGATGGGCAAAATATCCACAGTATTGTATTTTGTCTGTATTGCAGGCATGATGATGCCCATTAAAATAGCATCTATCAAATTATTGGAAATGATGCGTACATTACATTTACTTAACACTATTTGGGCACTTGTGCCTATTTACGTGGCAATGGGGCTACCGATAGCTGTGTTTGTGCTTACGGAGTTTATACGGCAAATACCAAAGGAGCTTACAGAAGCATGCCTTATTGACGGCGCAGGCAGATTTAGCATTATGATAAAGATTATTATGCCTCTTACGCGCCCTGCTATTGCAACAGTGGCAATATATAACTTGGTTCCGTTTTGGAACGATTTGTGGTTCCCGTTAATACTTATCAGCAACGAAAAAGCTAAAACATTATTGCTGGGCGTAACGCGCCTATTTGGGCAGTATCAAACAGACTGGTCAAAGGTATTGGCAGTACTTACGCTTTCCTCTTTGCCTGTATTGATACTATATCTTTTGATGAGCAGGCAATTTATCAAAGGCATGACAGCAGGAGCTGTAAAAGGATAATTTTTTAAAGATACTGCATATACAATGCCACAAGCTTTGTATATGCAGTATCTTATTTTAATGTTACGCCAAGTAATACGCTCGTATTACTTGCAAATAAGTTTAAAAAAGTGTAATATTAATACATCTATTATCTTTAGAAATGGAGCTGTAATATGGTTTTAAGCATGACGGGATACGGCAGAGGCAATGATGTTTTACACGGCAGAGATATTACCGTGGAAATAAAAAGTGTCAATTCCAGATATTTCGAGTATTCTTCACGCATGCCGCGCAATTGCGTACAATTTGACGATAAGCTGAAAAAGCTTTTAAATGCCGCTGTTTCCCGCGGTAAGGCAGAGCTTGCCCTTACAATACAAAACGTCGATGGGGCAGATACCACTGTAAATGTAAACATGGACGTGGCTCGCGCATATCGTGAGGCTATGCAAACACTTGCTGAAAGCTTTTCGCTGACAGACGATACCACCGTAAGCACATTATCGCGTTTTAATGATATTTTCACAGTTACAAAGGAACAGCAGGACGATGAAATGCTATGGGCAGATATCGAAAGCGTGGCAAAAAAAGCGATAGATGCTTTTATCACCATGCGTGCGGCAGAGGGCGCGAAGCTAAAGGAAGATATTTTATCTCGCCTTGTGTTTTTGTCTGATGCCACTGCAAAGGTAGAGGAAACCAGTGCCCAACGTGTTGCAAAATACATTGAAAAGCTTTCCTTGCGTTTAACAGAGCTTTTGCAAAGCACCGAAATAGACGAAGGCCGTATTTTAACTGAGGCTGCATTATTTGCAGACAAAACGGCGGTAGATGAAGAAACAGTGCGTCTTAAAAGCCATATCGCCCAATATAAAGATATTTTATCTTTGCGTGAGCCTGTTGGGCGCAAGCTGGATTTTTTAACGCAAGAGTTAAACCGTGAGGTAAATACAATAGGCAGCAAGGTGCAGGATTTATCCGTAACGCATTTGGTGGTAGACATGAAAGCGGAAATAGAAAAAATACGTGAACAAGTACAAAACATTGAGTAAGGAGTAGATTTATGAAACTTATTAATATTGGTTTTGGCAATATGGTAAGTGCCAACCGCCTTGTTGCCATAGTAAGCCCTGAATCCGCGCCTATAAAGCGTATTGTACAAGAAGCACGCGATAAAGGCGCATTGATAGACGCCACTTATGGCAGGCGCACACGTGCTGTTATCATCACAGATTCAGACCATGTTATTCTGTCGGCAGTGCAGCCGGAAACAGTTGCAAATAGGCTGACAGACAGTTACGAAGAAACGGAGGACACAGAGCTAGAGGATGAATAAGGAACAATATCTTCTGATTATATCAGGCCCGTCAGGTTCAGGTAAGGACACGGTGGTAAATTATCTTAGAGAAAATCACAGTAATATCGAGGTGGCGGTTTCCGCCACAACCAGGGACATGCGCCCAGGAGAAGCCGAAGGAGAAAACTATTTTTATATTTCGGCAGAAGAATTTGAACACAAAATCGAAAACGGTGAGGTACTGGAAAGCGCAATGTATTGCGGCAATTATTACGGCACGCTAAAGTCTGAGGTGGATCGCCGCATAGAAAACGGCATTTACGTTGTGCTTGTTATAGAGGTGCAGGGTGCCGCCAATATTAAGCGCATATATCCTGGCTGCACCAGTATTTTTGTGCGCCCACCAAGCTATGAGGAGCTGTCGCGTCGGTTATATTCTCGCGGCACAGAAAGCGAAGAAAAAATAGCCGCCAGATTAGAACGTGCCATAGAAGAAATGAACTACGCTGTGGATTACGACTTTATAGTTACCAATGATAATATAGAGCGATGTGCAAACGAAGTTTACGATATACTTATCAGGCAAAGAGATTAATGCAATGTAAGGGGGAGAAACAGTGGCGATTACGGCTTTGGTAGCGGTTAATAATGCTACATTTCATTTTGATAAGCTGTATTCGTATCTTGTACCCGTGCATTTACAGCAATCGGTTTTTGCAGGCAGTATGGTGCTTGTGCCTTTTGGCAGAGGCTCTGCTCCGCGCATGGGCGTGGTGCTAGGCATAGAAAATGCCGAAGAAACAAGCAAGCTTAAATCCATATACGATGCAGCTCCCGAAAAAGCTTGCTTAACACAAGAGCTTTTGCAATTGGTGTATTATTTAAAACAGCAAACATTCTGCACTTATTATGAGGCGGTTAAAACCGTTATCCCATACGGCGCACAGTATAAGGCGATTATTGTAAATGGCGCGCCCACGCTTCAAAAACAATTGCGCAGGCATACCGAAACATATTATTCTCTTGGTACTGATATGCCGCTAAAGCCCACAGAAAAGCAAAGTATTGCTATTAACATGTTGCAAAGCGGTCAGCAACCGCGCAGCGCATTAGAGCTTGCCGGAGTTACAAAATCCGTTTTGGATAATCTTTGCAAAAAAAACGCATTAATATCCTGTGAAAAGGATAAAATTTTGGCGCTTTATGAAAACGAATATCCAAAGGCGGATAGTATCACGCTTTCTAAAGAACAGCAAGCAGTGTTTGAAGCTTTGTTAAAGCCGCTAAGTGAGGATAAAGCCCACACTTCGCTTTTGTATGGAGTTACATCAAGCGGAAAAACATTAGTGTTTATTAAGCTGATTGAAGCTGCATTGGCGCAAAACAAGCAAGCCCTTGTGCTTGTGCCTGAAATATCCCTTACTCCACAGATGATTTATCGCTTGAAAGGCTTTTTTGGTTCGCGCGTTGCGGTGCAACATTCTGCGCTTAGCCATACCGAACGGCTTTTACAATGGCAGCTTATACAAAATGGCGGTGCGGATATTGTAGTAGGCACGCGCAGTGCCGTGTTTGCGCCGCTGCCAAATTTAGGGCTTATCATTATAGATGAGGAGCAAGAGCGCACATATCATTCCGATTCGTCGCCGCGTTTTGATGCAAGAGAGCTTGCGCGCATGCGAGCAAAAGAAAACAAAGCGCTTTTATTACTGGCATCTGCTACGCCAAGTGTAGAAACATTTTATGCTGCGCAAAGCGGAAAAATAGGCCTTGTTACGCTAGATAAACGATATAATGATATGCCTTTGCCAAAGGTGCGCCTTGTAGATATGCGCGCGGAGCTTGCAAGCGGAAATACAGGCGGAGTAAGCCGTGAATTAGCGGAAGAAATCGCAAAGAACATAAGAGATAAAAAACAAACTATTTTGCTTTTAAACCGCCGTGGATATAAAACCGTGGGCATGTGTACATCTTGCTGCGAGGTGTACAAATGCGCCGCATGTAGTGTGCCAATGGTATACCACAAAGCGGAAGATAAGCTATTATGCCACTATTGCGGCAGTGCAGTATCGCCACTTCCGGAGGTGTGCCCTAAATGCGGAGGTAAATTACGCTTTACAGGCTTTGGTACTCAGCGCGCTGAGGAGGAGCTGCAAACGCTTTTCCCAACAGCGCGTATATTGCGTATGGATACCGACACCACAAGCGGAAAAAACTCTCACGAAGACATGCTGCGCCGCTTTGATAAAGGTGAATACGATATAATGCTTGGCACACAAATGGTTGCAAAAGGTCTGGATTTTGAAAAGGTAACCTTAGTTGGCGTGCTTGGCATAGACCAATTATTATTTGCCCAAGGATATAAGGCGTTTGAAAATGTGTTTTCCCTTGTAACTCAGGTGGTTGGCAGGGGAGGCCGCGCAAACAGCCCAGGCCGTGCCATTATTCAAACGGTGGATATTAACCACCCTGTACTGAATTTAGCGGCAAGGCAAGATTATCACGCATTTTATAAAGAAGAAATTGCATTTAGAAAGCTTAATATCTATCCGCCGTTTTGCACTATTTGCATGCTTGGATTTGGCGGCGCTGTAGAAGAAAATGTGCTTTTTGCCGCAAGACATTTTGCAAAAATATTAGCGGAATTTGCCGAAAAATGCGATAAAATACCATTGCGCATACTTGGCCCTGCACCCATGAACATATTAATGATAAATAATAGCTATCGCTATAAGCTTACAGTGAAGTGCCGAAATGATAAGCAATTTCGCTCGCTTATGAATGATGCACTTGTAGCGTATAATAAAGAAGGCCTTGTAAATAAAGCATCGGTGTATCTAGATTTTAACAGTGATGCAGATATATAACAACTTTCCTTATGATAGATGGTGCTTTGAAGCCTGCGCAAGTTGCCATATTCCCTCGCGTGGCGATTTTATGCGCCAGACATATGCAGATGCGCAATAGCAATGTCAAATTACATTGCTACATAGTTTATATTAAATATATTAAAGAATATAATAGGAGGATAATATTTATGGCATTAAGAATGATAGTACAAGAGGGCGACCCCATTTTAAACAAAGTGTGCCGTCCGGTTACAAATTTTGATGAAAAGCTAGGGCAATTGATAGACGATATGCGCGAAACATTGTCGGGTGCAGAGGGCTACGGCTTAGCGGCACCTCAAGTGG
>JAVWZM010000078.1:0-9432 GCA_036661035.1 Oscillospiraceae bacterium | reverse complement strand
AACATTGCCGCTTACAAGCTTCCAGCGGTCTATAAAATACCCTGCGGCTGTTATTGTGCCACTGACATTGCGCTGATTTACAGGGTGCGCAAAATCGGTATTGTCCAGTAAATTGGCGTTTGGTATAGCACTTGACACTTCGTTTATTGCCCCCACCACTGTTTTGTCGGCAGTTGCAAGTGCGCCGTCGGCTTTTTTCTGATACTCTGTAGGCAAAATCCCGCCTAATTTAAGCGAGTTTTGCGCCGTGCTGCTTTCAGCCAGTGCGCCAACATCAGATGCTGTTATGTATATATTTTCTCCCGTTTTGCCATTAACAACAGTTGGCAATCCTTGCGCTCCGCGCACACCCTGTACGCCTTGTATTCCGCGCTCGCCCTGTGGCCCCTGTATGCCTTGAATACCCTGTGGCCCTACATCTCCCTTTGCACCTTGTGCGCCAATATCACCTTTAACGCCCTTATCTCCCTTTGCACCTTGCGCACCTGTAGAGCCTTGCGGCCCTGTTAAGCCTTGAGCGCCTGTATCACCTTTATCGCCTTTTACACCTTGCGCACCTTGTGCGCCTATTGGCCCTTGCGGCCCCGTTAGCCCTTGCGAGCCTGTAGCTCCGGTAGCGCCTGTAGCACCTTGAATACCTTGCGCACCTGTATCGCCTTTATTTCCCTGTGCGCCTGCATCCCCCTTTGGCCCCACAACGCCTTGTATACCCTGCGGCCCCATTGGCCCCACAATCGGCCCCACATCTTCCCAGTGCGGTATAATGCTTGCACCTGTGCTTGTTTTTGTTCTGATATCCCATACATATACAGTGTTATTTGCTATCGTGCCCACTGTCCATGCGTCACCGTCTTTACCTGTTGGGTGGTCGCTTTGCAAATCCGCCAAGCTGTCGAAACGCCCATGCACAGTAAAGTTTCTCCCGTCTGTTCCCGCTGCGCCCACATTTCCCTGTGGTCCTTGAGGCCCTTGCACGCCTGTGTCGCCTTTTGCACCGGATATTCCCTGTATGCCCTGTGCGCCCTGCACTCCCTGCAAGCCTTTATCGCCTTTTACTCCCTGCGGCCCCGTTTCTCCTTTTGCTCCTGTTAGCCCTTGCAAGCCTTGTGGGCCTGTTGCACCTGTATCACCTTTGATGCCTTGTGCGCCCATTTCGCCCTTAGAGCCTGTCAGCCCCTGTACACCCTGTGCGCCCATTTCGCCTTTATCGCCTTTTACTCCCTGCACACCTGTTGCGCCCGTAATGCCCGGCACGCCCTGCACACCTTGTATGCCTTGCTTGCCGTCTATACCCTGTGGCCCTCTGATATTTCGCCCCGCCGGTATTGTTCCGCTGTCGTTTACAAGCTGCCAAGATATATCGCCTATATCGTTCAATATCGGCATATAAACTTTACCTACCATGCCCTGCACACCTTGTATGCCCTGTATGCCTTGCTCTCCCTTATCACCTTTATCGCCCTTTAGCCCTGTGATAACCGTTGCATTGGTTGCCGCGCTGTCTGCCACGCTTACTTCTCCGCCAAACTGCAAACGCCCACGCTGCGGCAGCATTGTGCCCATTTTATCCATTATCAAATGTCCACTGGAGCCTGTTGCTTCAAAGCTTATGCCGTCCTTCGATACTTCAAGCTGGTTGTCCAAATTGACGCGCATTGCCTTAATATCACCCGATTTTACACGGCTGTATATTTCAGCCGCATCAAGCTCCGCGGATAGTTCGTTAAATGCAGGTATTATCACCTCACGCGGTAGCTCGTCAAATTTGCGTTTCATTTCACCCGATGTAAATTGGGGTGTATCGGGCAAACCTAAAATGCCTTTATTCTCAAGCTGTATATCAGTTATTTTTTTAAATTTCATTTTTGCTCCTTTATATATTGTATGTTTGGTTTTCTGCACTTTTACAATGATTTAACGCAATAAAAAGTATGTTCTATGCTATCTTATTGGTTGTATGCGGTTTAATATAAGAATTGTCGCTATTCTTGCGATTAATTAAACTGCAATAATTGTTTCATATTGGTTTAAAAGTAGTGTTGCATATTTGCGACTATGCATTAAAAAATATTACTAATATGTCTTTTTTTGATAGTGCCAGCAAAAGCACTAGCTCTCTTATTTCTGCTAATGTAAAACTATTTCCGTTTTTAGCTAAGCGTCTATACAATGTCGACCTGTCCATATTAAGATATTCTGCAATACCTTCCATTGAAATTCTGCTTTTTTCCACTTGTAAGTAAAATTTTTCTAAATCCATACAATCTCCTTTTGTCCATAAAACTTTCCGGTAATATTGTTTATCGCAAATATGCGACACTGTACTACAAAACAAAGCCGTTATAAATGTTGAACTTTCTTTTATTGCTCTTGTGCGACCTCATGCTTATATTATACACGTTTTAGGAAAATAGTCAACGCAGATTTGCACCATTTATGACATATTTGTTGCAAATATGCATCAAATATGTTATAATATGCACATAGCACAATCATACGCAGTTACGGCTTTATTTAAGCAGCCGCAAATGCGCCAAGCATTTCAAGTACAATTTAATAATATGCATTGTGGTGAATAATAAAAGGAAGTGATTTTATGACTTTGAACGAGCGTTTACGCGAGGCAAGGCATGCCGCTAATATCTCTGTTGACGAATTGGCAGAGCAAATCGGCTTAAACCGCTCCACACTTTTTCGTTATGAATCCGGAGATATTGCCAGTATTCCGGCAAAGCAGCTTGCCGCCATTGCCCGCGTGCTTGGCTGCGAGATAGACACCCTCTTGTACGGCGGCAATGATGTTTCTATCCCTATTTTGGGCGAGGTGCGCGCCGGCATTCCCGTAGAGGCTGTAGAAGATGTTCTCGGCGAAGTAGAAATACCGCGCAAATGGGCACGCAGTGGGGAGTTTTTTGCCCTTCGCGTTAAAGGCGACAGCATGGCACCGCGAATGCATGAGGGCGATGTGGTTATTGTGCGCAAATGTCCCTGTCCTCAGTCCGGTGATGTGGTGGTGGCAATGGTAGGCGACAGTAACGCGACCATTAAAAAATACATGCAGCACCCTGGCGGCATCAGCCTAGAGCCATATAATCGTGTATCCTACGAACCAATGTATTTTCAAAATGAAGAAATAGCCTCTCTGCCCGTAACTATTCTTGGCATAGCCGAGGAGCTGCGCGGCAGGCCGTAATTTTAAGCACATATTTTTCACAAGCTATATATATAATGTAAGCACTCTCGATATCACATAACCACGCATCGCGTTATTATTTGCGTTCACTTACAAAAAATATATGTAAAATATATAAACAAGGAGTACCAATATGCCTACAAAAACCTACATTCCAAGCGGATATTCCTCATGCCTTGGGCTTTACGACACGCAAAAAGCAATAGGGCTTTTAAACAATACCTTTCAAATAAAGCTTTGTGCCGCTTTGCACTTAAAGCGCGTTACCGCGCCTTTATTTGTAGATGCTGCAAGTGGGCTTAACGATAACCTAAGCGGCGTAGAACGCCCTGTCAGCTTTGATGTGCCCGCAGGTGGTTACAAGGCAGAGGTTGTACATTCCCTTGCCAAATGGAAACGTATGGCACTTGCAGATTATGGCTTTCACTCAGGCAATGGGCTTTTAACAAACATGAACGCCATTCGCCGCGATGAAGAAATGGACAATCTTCATTCCATTTATGTAGACCAGTGGGACTGGGAAAAGATAATTACCCGTAGCGAGCGTAGCCGCGAAACCTTAGAGGGCACCGTGCGCCGCATAGTAGATGCCATTTGCAGCACCCTTGAGGAGCTTAAATGGGAATTTACAGCTTTAGACACACAGCTTTCCCGTGATGTAGCCTTTATCACCTCAGAGGAGCTTTTGGTTAAATATCCAAAGCTAACGGCGAAAGAGCGCGAAAATGCCATTTGTAAAGAATATGGCACAGTTTTTATAATAGGTATAGGTGGCTTGCTTTCAAATGGCGAGCCGCACGACGGCCGCGCACCGGACTATGACGATTGGGGCTTAAATGGCGACCTTTTGTTTTGGCACGAGGGGCTTTCACGCGCAATTGAGATATCCTCCATGGGTATTCGCGTAGACGAGGCATCTCTCGCCCACCAGCTAAAGCTTGCACATTGCGAAAATAGGGCAGAGCTTCCCTTTCACAAACGCCTTTTAGGCGGCGAATTGCCCCTTACTATTGGCGGCGGTATAGGTCAGTCGCGCCTATGCATGCTTTTGCTTGGCAAAATACATGTAGGCGAAGTGCAAGTTTCTCTTTGGGACGAAGAAACGCGCCTTGCCTGTACCAGTGCAGGTGTGGCGCTGTTGTAAATTAGCCTAGAACCGAAAAACTCCTCCAAAACAGCTTTTAAAAGCTATTTTGAAGGAGTTTTTTTCTGCATTTTTTACGAGCCGTTTTGTTCGGTCACATGCTTTATAAATTATTAATATTCAAGCATATCCAACCCTTGTAAATATAATGTTTAGCCCTCGTATACAAGGTTTTTGCTAATCATTTCATCTACGTTTTTGCTGTCCCACCATGCGCCGCCGATGGAAACTACAGGCTCAACTGTTTTGCCTTCAAGTGCAAAAATAGCTTGCTCTACAGAGCTATAGCCAATTTGGAAAGAATCCTGTGCAACAGAGCCAATCAGCTTCGGGCCGGAGGTCTTTTTCATCCATTCGATTTGCTTTGTGCCTGCGTCGTAGCCGCAGAATTTGATAGCGTCATATTTTGCACCGGCTGCGCCGATAGCATCATATACTTGCTTCACAACGCCTTCGTTTGTCATGAATATAGCATTAACTTTTTTCTCGAACAATGCTTCCAATGCTGCTTTATAAGCATTGTCTGCGTCGCCCGGTTTTACTTCTTTTTCAATTGTGCATTTGCCTTTTGTTGTGGCATCTGCGTCAACAAGTGCTGTAAATTTCTCTGTGAAGCCCTTTGCACGGTCTGTACCTGTTTGGGTTTCATCATGCTGAATTACGCCAACAACATATTTGTCGCTTTTCGCGATATCGTCTTTAATAGCGTTAAAGAAATTTTCCGCGGCAAGACCGGCGGCAATTTCGTTGCTTGTTGCAACAGATGATACTATTGGGTTTGCTTTTGCAGCGTCCAAAGCGTCAACGTCTGCTTTCCAGATGCCGCTGTCGAACTGTACTACAGGGATTTTCTTTTCGCCGGCTTGTTTCAATAGGTCTACATAGCCCTCACCGATTGTTGCAAGTACAAGTGCTGACGCATTGTTGGAAAGTGCAGATTGCACCATCTCTTTTTGAGAAGGCAAGTCTTTTGCAGATTCACTTGCAGGGCCACGGAATGTAACCTCATAGCCATATTTTTCGCCTGCGCTTGTTGCGCCTGTTTTAACAGATTGCCAGAAAGCATGGGACTCGCCCTTTGCAACAACAGCAATTGTTTTTTTCTCGGCCGGTGCGGCTGGTGCTGATGCAGGAGTGCTACCTGCTGCCGGTGTAGATGATGGTTTGGGGCTGCCTCCACAAGCGGCCAAACTTAGCATCAGTGCGGCGGCTGACAGAGAGGATATTACTCTTACTAGTGACTTTTTCATGTTCGTTTTCCTTCCTTTTTTAAAAAATTCTTTTTCGGGAACAATCTTAAACCTGCGTTTTGTCCTTAGCAGGTGCCTGGGACGTTGTTTTTTTCACTTTTACACGGTTTGCACGGCGCGATTTGATAACGTCCATCAAAACAGCCGCCACAACAATGATACCCGTCAATACAAAAGTAACGTATGTAGAGTTTACATCTAAGCTGAATTTCGCAAGCACCATGTTAAGTCCGCTGCGGATAACCACTAGCATTGTAGAGCCTAAAAGCGAGCCCATTACAGATGCCACGCCGCCTGCGGCGCTTGTGCCGCCAATGTATACGCCTGCTATAGCATCAAGCTCCATACCGTTGCCCGTTGCCGTTGCAACTGTAGAGAACGATGCCGCCCAGAATATAGCCGCAATACCTGCCGCTGTTCCTGCGATAACGTATGCTATAATCTTATATTTATCTGTGTTAATACCGGAAAGGCGCGTTGCCTCCTCGTTACTGCCTATAGAAAGAACATAACGCCCGATTTTGTTTTTATACATAAGATAAATACAAATAGCCGTTAATCCAAGCACCCAGAACAAGCCTGTAGGTACTCCGTTTGCGTTAGAAAACACCGAGTTAAACCATGTGCCGTTCGGGAAAAATATATTAGGATCTTTTACCAAAATGGCAGATAATCCACGAGAGAACATCATAGTGCCCAAGGTGGCTATAAACGCAGGTATTTTAGCTTTAGCAACAAGCAATCCATTGATAAGGCCAAAAAACATACCTATTGCAATCATAACCGGAATAGTTGCCCACAGGGGCATGCCGTTCATAAACAGCTTGCCTGCCACAACCGCCGCCGCTATACAAACTGTGCCGATTGAAAGGTCGATGCCGCCTGTTGCTATTACAAAGGTTACACCCAGTGCAAGCACTGCATACGGTGCAAGAGATTGCACCATGCTTACTATATTATACTTGTCTAAAAAGTTTGGGTTAAGTATGCTGAATATTAGTGCCAGTACCACTAGCGCGATTAAAACTATAAAGTTCTGTTTGCCCTTGGAAACCAGCCGTTTTGCTTTATCTCCGAATGTATTTCCCATGTTTAGGCCTCCCTCATTGTTGCGTATTTCATTATTAATTCCTGAGTAGCTTCTTCAATGCCAAGTGTAGCCGTTATTTTTCCCTCGCACATTACGACTATTCGGTCGCTCAAACGTTGAATTTCCGAAAGCTCAGACGAAATCATTATAATAGATTTGCCCTCGGCAGCCAAATTTTCCATCAGCGTGTACATTTCGCTTTTTGCGCCAACGTCAATACCGCGCGTAGGCTCGTCAAATATAAATATGTCCGAGTCCTTTAATAACCATTTTGCCACAATTACCTTTTGTTGGTTTCCGCCGGACAGGTTTTTAATTTCCTGTTTCATGGACGGAGTTCTTGTTTTTAGCTTTTCGTTTACCTCGGCGGCATCTTTTTCTATTTGAGCATCATTGATAAACCCATGTTGCACATAGCTGTCAAGAGAGCTTAGCACCGTGTTTTCAGCCACAGATTTTATAAGTAAACAGCCATAACGCTTTCTATCCTCAGACAAATAGCAAATGCCACGTTTTACCGCTTGCTCAGGAGTTTTAAGCTCCACTGCCTGCCCATTTATAAGTATTTCTCCGCTGTCGTATGGATCTGCGCCGTATATGGCACGCGCCACCTCTGTTCGTCCTGCGCCCATAAGCCCGGAAAAGCCCAATATCTCGCCTTTATGCAGCTCAAAGCTTACATTTTTAATGGTTTTGCCGCGGTTTAGGTTTTTAACCTCCAGCACCACAGGTGCATCAGGCGGTACTAAACTTTTCGTTTTTTGGTCGCCGTAAATTACACGCCCAACCATCATTTTAACTATTTCGTCTTTTGTGGTATCCTTAGTAATGAGAGTGCCTATGTATTCGCCGTCGCGCATTACGGTAACGCGGTCTGATATGCGCGTTATTTCGTCCATGCGGTGGGAAATATAAATCATGCCGATGCCCTTATTGCGCAAATCTTCCATTATGGCAAAAAGCTCGTCAACCTCAGTTTGCGTAAGAGTAGCCGTTGGCTCGTCCAAAACCAAAATCTTAGAGTCGTGAGAAATAGCCTTGGCAATTTCCACCATTTGCTGCTTGCCCACCGTCAAAGAGCCTAGCATTACCGACGGATCTATTTTGACGCCAATTTTGTCAAAAAGCACCCTGGCATCTGCTTCCATTTGCTTGTCGTCAATAAACATTTTATTTTTCAGTGGTTCTCGCCCAATGAAAATGT
This sequence comes from Oscillospiraceae bacterium, assembly GCA_036661035.1. Lineage (GTDB taxonomy): Bacteria > Bacillota > Clostridia > Oscillospirales > Ruminococcaceae > JAGPHI01. The sequence continues at coordinate 1,551 of JAVWZM010000078.1, read as the reverse complement.
TCTGTGCAACAGTTAAATGGTTCATCATATTCAGTTCTTGATGAATAATGCTTAAACCTGCCTGTTGGCTTTCTGCAATATTATGGAAATGAACATCGTTGCCAAATAAATTTACTGTGCCGCTATCTCTTTCATAAATGCCGCACAATACTTTCATTAATGTAGACTTGCCTGCCCCGTTTTCCCCCATTAAAGCATGCACTTCGCCTTTTTTAAGTTCAAACGAAACTGATTTCAAAGCGTGGACGCCTGCAAAGGATTTATCTATCCCCTGCATCTCCAGAATTAAATTATCCACTTGCGGTTCCCCCTTTACTGCAAATTTAGTGCTAAATTACTATAAAAACCGAAATTCTTTAAAACTAATTAGTGAAATTATCTTATCAACTTCATTCATTATAGCACATTCAAATATAATTAACATTCACAATGTTGCCAAATAAGTAAACAATTTTGTGCTAACTTCACATTTAATTTTGACATTTTCCTTAAAAAACATTATAATATTACTATATAATAAGGAGAAAAACAGTATGCACGACATCATAGAACACCGCATGGATACTCCGGAGCGAAAGCACTATACAATAGAGGGGAAAAGCTTTGTAGATATAAACCCTACATTGCTTTATTGTGGTACTCTTGGAAAGCTGCAAGATTGGAAAGACAGCAAGCATCAGCACACTTTTCTCGAAATTATTTATATTTTGGACGGAAAAGGAATAGTGGAAATAGGCGAAAAGCAATATCCCGTTATAAGTGGTGATATTGTTGTATATAACGCCGCCACTGCCCACTTTGAAGAAAGCAGCACCGAAACGCCTATGGAGGCTCGCTTTGTCGCCTTTGACAATTTGCAATTAAAGGACTTGCCTGTAAACTGCATCGTACCGCCAAATGGCGAGTGCATTTTCAAAGCAGAAAAATATTCCGACACCATCATTTCTCTGTTTGATATAATTAAAAACGAAATATCAAGCAAAAACGAGTTTTATATAGAAATTGCCAAAAACGCCTCTCGCACCTTGCTTATGTATTTTTTTCGCATAATTAACCAAACCCTAAACAATGCAGCTTTTTTAAATAAAGGCAACGCGCTAAACGGTGTGCTTCCTTATATAGACAAAAACTTTTTAAACGACATCAGCCTTGAGGACATTGCCGAAAAATGCTTTGTAAGCAAGTATTATTTATCCCATTTATTCACTGAAACCTTAGGCATGAGTGTAGGGCAATACATTAAAAATAAAAAAATAGAGCTTGCCAAAACCTATCTTTCCGAAAACATACGTTCCATAGAAGATATCGCCGCACGCTGTGGCTTTAACGACATCAACTATTTCGGCCGTGCCTTCAAAAAGGCAACGTCCATGACTCCCTCAAATTACCGCAAGACATTTGCCGCAAAGCAAACACATGAATAATTCAAGGCAAACAATGCCGCATATCTGTTTACTGAAAAGCTATCTTTTGTGGCTCTTTGTCAAATGTTGGGGTAGCCACCTATAAAATATGAATTGCGCCAAGGTGTTCTATGCGAGAATGCCTTGG
>JAVWZM010000077.1:0-9515 GCA_036661035.1 Oscillospiraceae bacterium | reverse complement strand
CCAGCCTAAAGGCAGAGATTAACCGCATTGCCGAGTCTAGCCATTTTAACGGCATTAAGCTATTAGACGGCAGCCTTGGCATTACCCGCGGCGGCACGATAGGAGATACAACTACTGTAGGCACAACCACCTTTGATTTCGGCAAAATTACCGAGTTTAAAGCTGGTGCTACATTTACCATTACAAATGAAAAAGCTGACGGCTCTACAGGCACACATACTGTGCATTTCTTGGAAAAAGGTTCTACTGCGATTACAGCTACAGCATCAGACTCCTACGTGGTGCTTAACGGAGCTTTAGCAACCGATCGAAATGCATTTGCCGGTGCGCTAAATACAGCAAATGCAACATTAGGAATTGCCACGACAGGTGCGGCATTTGCAGACAACGTTCTTACCTTAACTAATCTTGCTGTGGGCGAACGCGCACAGGCAACAGCTACCCTAACGGGCATGGGGCTTAACCTGCAAATAGGCGATACCGCCAGCCAGCGAGTATCTGTATCCATAACTAATATGAACGAAACATCTTTGGGCCTTAAAACGGTAGATGTTTCTACCGAGGCAAAGGCAAGCAAATCTATCGACCTTATTAAGGCGGGTATCAACATGGTTTCCGGCCAGCGCGCAGACCTTGGCGCTATCCAAAACCGCCTAGAGCATACCATTAATAACCTTACCACCACTACCGAAAACATGACTGCTGCCGAAAGCCGTATCCGCGACACAGACATGGCAAAGGAAATGATGGCATTTACCAAAAACAACGTGCTTGCACAGGCAGCACAGGCAATGCTTGCACAGGCAAACCAACAGCCACAGCAGGTATTACAGCTATTGAGATAATAGCAGACATTTACGGAAAATCAATTTTAAAAAACAGGGTGTATGCGTTATGCATACACCCTGTTTTTGGTGTGGATTGGGTTGTGGGGTAAGTGGATTGGTTTTGGCGTGTGGTTGTTTTGGTGCGCGGTTAGCCCGCGGGCGGAGCAGAGCCCCGCCCCTACGGAGTGGGTGGATTGGTGTTGGTGTGCGATTGCTTATTAGTTCACATTTGCGGCTATTAAATATTTTTTACAGCAATTTTACTTTTGCTTGTCACACTCAAAGCCACGTCTTTGCTGTATGCAACTTGACAAAAGGTTGTATACAAAGACAATATAAGTCAAGTTGCAATATGCGCGCTTTTCCACGCGGCGACGTCTTGGGGCAGGTATTCTTTTATAGCCTCGGTTTTTTGTATCAGCTCGCGCCCTTCGCTTATATCGCGCAAAGCACCGAGAGCCGTTAATTGGATAACGATATTGCCAAGAGCAGTTGCCTCAACAGGGCCTGCCAACACGCGGATATTTAGGGCGTTTGCCGCCATTTGGCACAAAAGCCCGTCTTTGCTGCCGCCGCCCAAAATGTGCAAAACATCAAAGCTTTTGTGGGTTACGGCTTTAATTTGCAATAGGGCAAAGCGATATTTTAGCGCGAGGCTTTCGTATATGCAGCGCATAATTTCGCCCACGGTTTCGGGCGTGCCTTGGTGGGTGCGTTTGCAATAATCCTGCACACGCTTTGGAATGTTGCCGGAGAGGGCAAATTCGGGCGAGTCGGGGTTTATAAAATATTGAAAGGGCTTTGCATCTGCCGCCAGACGCTCTAAATCCCCATAGGAATATTCTTTACCTTGGCGGCGCCATTCGCGGCGGCTTTCTTGTATAAGCCACATGCCGACAATGTTTTTAAGATAGTTTATTTTGCCGTTTGCACCAAGCTCGTTTGAAAGGTTGAGCCGCTTGCTTTTATCCGACAAAATAGGCAGGGGCAGCTCTGTACCCAAAAGCGACCATGTGCCGCAAGACAAAAACGCGGCGTTTTCGCTTTGCACAGGCATGGCGGCAACGGCACACTGGGTGTCGTGCCCTGCTGTGGATATCACCTTTGCGCCTTTATATTCGCCTATTACAGTGCCGCTTTTTACCATTGGCGCAAAAAGGGCTTTGGGTATGCCAAAGGTTTGTAGCACGTCTTGGCTCCACTGCCTTGTAACAGGGGACAAAAGCTGGCTTGTAGAGGCGGCTGTTTCCTCGCACACGGCATTGCCGCAAAGCATATATGCAAATAAATCCGGCATAAACAGCAAGGTTTTCGCCTTGGACAGGTCTGTGACTAATAGCTGAAACAAGGTGTTCATATCCATAATCTGGTTGCCTGTTTCGGCATATAGCTTTGCGGCAGGTATCTTTTTGCATGCAAGATGCGAAACACCCTTTGTGCGCAAATCTCTGTAATGCACAGGGTTTGAAAGCAGATTGCCGTCTTCGCCCAAAATGCCGAAATCTATGCCCCATGCATCGATGGCGATGCTGTCTGTTTTGCCCGCCTTTTCAATGCCAATGTGTAAATTGTACATTAAGTCGGCAAAATTCCACATTAACAATCCGTCTTTATTAATAGGTGTGTTTTCAAAACGGTGTACTTCCTTATAAGAAAGTACACCGTTTTCATATTCTGCTTTTATTGCCCGCCCGCTTGATGCGCCAAAATCGAATGCCAACACAGTGTTTTTCATTTAATCAATCCTTTTACGGGTTGTATTTTTTATATCCGGGGTGCTTGCCCGAAACGTGATAATAGTTTTCGCGCAGATATAAAAGCTTATCTATTTCGTTGCGTGGGATTTCTTTTGCGCCGCCTAAAAGATGCGCTGTAAGGCTTATTTTTGCGAAAAGCTCCAAGCTTTCCATGCGATAATAGGCGGTGATTAAGTCGCAGCCCACGGTAAGGGCACCGTGGTTTTCAAGCAGCATAACGTCGTGCTGCGCAAGGTATGGCGCAATGGAATTTGGCACTTCCTCTGTGCTTGGCGTGCCGTAGGGCGTTAAAGGCACAGAGCCTATGGCGATAACCGTTTCTATCATAGAATATTCGTTCATGCTTTTGCCGGCTACCGCATAGCCTGTGGCTGTGGCAGGGTGCGCATGTACCACAGCGCCAATGTCGGGGCGTTCTTTATAGCAGCGCATATGCATTTTTATCTCAGTGGAGGGTTTATATCCGTCTTGCGCTTGCAACACTTCGCCGTCTGCGTTTATAAGCACTAGCTTTTCGGGGGTGATAAAGCTTTTGCTTATGCCTGTAGGCGTAGCCAAAAATGTGCCGTCCTCAAGCTTTACGGTGATATTGCCGTCGTTTGCCGCCACCCAGCCCTGCTGCCACATTTTGTGGCAAACGTCGCAAATTTGTTCTCTTATTTCGTTAATATTCATATTCTACTCCTCAATTTCAAGCTCTGCCACACGTATTACCCAGCTTTCGCCATATTCAAACGGTGTAGGCTCTATAAATAGCATTTCTTTTTCACTCTCTTGTATAAAGGCAACCTTTGCGTTATTATCAAGCCATTTTGCAGATGTAATTTTGTGCTGTACATTCTTAAACGCGCCAAAGGTACGCTGGGCACTTTTCATTACGTTGGCATCGCCCCAAGTGGTAATGTCGTGCATGAAAAGGTATAGCTTATTTCCGTCTTGCAGTGCAAAATCCTTGCCGTAACCCTGTATGTCACAGGGCAAAGGGCTGAAAAGAGCGTTCTCGTGCTTTTTTACCCACTGGCCAATTGCCTCAAGATAGCCTGCATGCAAAAGGGGCAAGCTGCCGTCCGGATTTGTGAAAACGCCTAAAAGAAAGTTGCCACCTACACTGCGGCATGCCGTCATGGCTTCTAATATTTTGCGCATGGATTTAACATTAATATCCATGGCTATGCCCCAATGCTCGCAAAGGGGATAGCACATTTCGCCGATAACGGCTTTGTCCATGTTGGTGCAATCGGGCTTTTGCGGGTGCCCTTGCTCAAAGGTGACGCTGTCTATTTCTTTGTGGCCAAAGACGCCCTGAGCGTCTAGGCCTGTGTTGTTAATAATAATTGCGTCGGGCTGATATTTGCGGATTACGCCGTATAATTCGTCCAATTCCCATTCGCCGGCAGGGCGGCTCCAGTTTCCGTCTAGCCAAAAGCCGCCTATTTCGCCGTAATTGCGGCATAAAATTTCTATAGATGCACGCAAATATTTAAGATAGCGTTTAAAATTCCCCTCAAAATCGGGGTGGTGCCAATCTAGCGTGGTATGATATAAAAACGGCATAATGTCGTTTTTATGGCATGCATCGGTAAATTCCTTTACAATGTCTTTGCCATTTGGCGTATGCATTACGTCGTAATCGGAAAGCCCACGGGTGTCGTACAAGGAAAAGCCGTCGTGGTGACGAGTTGTAAAGGTGATGTATTTTGCGCCTGCGGATTTTGCCGCGGCAACAAGCTTGTTTGCGTCGAAGGAGCTGTAGTCGAACGCAAGCGCCTTTTTTTCGTATTCAATAGGATCGTGATGGCGCAAATTCATTGCCCATTCGCCGTTTTTGTACTGCATATATGCACCATAATGCACAAATAACCCAAAACTCTTTTTCTGAAAATTTGCTATTCTTGCTTCAAGCTCTGCCATATTTATTATCTCCGTTCGTTATTATACTTGACTTATTATTGCCCATGTACTCAAGCCTTTTGTCAAGTTGCATACAGCAAAGACGAGGTTTGCGTAGGACAATCAAAAGTGAAATTGCTGTAGTGTTATCCTTTTACTCCGCCGCCTGTAATGCCCGAAATGATTTTGTCGGACAAGAAAAGATAAATGATGAATGTCGGCAGAAAAACCACAACAACCGCCGCAAACATGGCAGACCAATCGCCCGAATATTTCATGGATTGCACCATGGCATAAAGCCCCACGGCAACAGGCTTCAGCTCGGAATTGTCTATTAATATATAGGATAAAAAGTATTCGTTCCAAATGGTTATAAAGTTGAAAATAAGCACGGTGATGATGCCCGGCTGCGCTAAAGGGAACATGATGCGCCAAAATGTTTTTACAGGGCCGCAGCCGTCTATAGCGGCAGCCTCCTCGAAATCCCCTGGTAAAGAGGCGAAAAAGCTGTGCAGAAAAAACACGGTGAATGGTACTGTCATACAAATGTATAATATAATAATAGTGATACGGCTATTGGTAAGCCCAAGCTTTGACAGGGTGGAATATAGCGGCAAAATAATCATTACCATAGGTATGCTCATGCCGATGACAAACAGATTAAGTAAAAGCCGATTGCCTTTAAACCGTATGCGTGCCAGCGCATACGAGGCAGGCGCGCCTATTAGGATAACGCCGACACACGCGCTAATGGAATATATAATGGAGTTGATGAAATATTTTGCGACATTATGGGAAAACAAGGCTCTGCTGTAATTGTCTATGTTAAAACCGCTTTCAAAATGCAGCATAGTGCCGTTGAATATCTCTTTTGTGCTTGAGAAAGATGCCAAAATAACCCAGCCAACCATTGCAACGGTGAATAGGCACCAAATTACCAGTAAAAGATAGCCGGGCGAAAGCTTTGCTTGCTTTCGCAGCTCGGATTTAGATATGTTTTTCAATTGATGCGCCCCCTTAAAATTCCAAATCGGAATCTTTTATGCAAATATTTACAGCTGTGAATACGCCCACAACAATTAGCGCCAATACTACGCCAATTGCCGCGCCGCCGCCAACATTGCGCTCGGCTGTGCCAAAGGAGCTGCCAAACACTTGCTGATACATGTAAATCATCGGCGTTACCGTGCCCTCGGCGATATCGAATGGCGTAAACATTTGCGACCATACAAAAAAGCCCACAACCGTAACTGTCCATAAGGTAATAACGGATTTTATTACGTCCATTAATAAAGGTAAAGTTATAGAGAAAAACCGTTTGTACACGCCCGCGCCCTCAAGGGTGGCTGCCTCGTAGTAGGAAATGGGTATGCGCTCTATGCCTGCTATCAGCATCAGCATAAAATATCCCACAATGCCGAAAGAAAACGCCACAATCATGCATACAAAAATATGCTTTGGCGAAGTCCACTGTGTTAAAGACAGCTTTTTAAGGCCTACTGCGTTAAGCACTGTTTTTAAAAGACCAAATTTTGCGCTGTACACGTATTGCACCCACATTGTACCCATTGCCACGCCCGAAATAACGTTTGGCAGGTAAATCATAGCGCGCCAAAAGCCTTTCAGCTTAACGCCGGAGGTTAAAATCACGGCAAAAAGCATGGCGAATAGCAAAGACAAGATGCCGCCCAATATCCAGATGCCGGCTATGTTTTTAAGGGACACAATGAAAAGCCGAGTTTCAAACAGCGATTGATAATTGCTAAGCCCAACAAATTTCCACGCAGACATAGGATCGGCAATATTGCCAAGCTTGTTAAAGCTCATGCCTACGGTGATAAGCACAGGATATAAAAACATTATACAAAAGCTTAAAATAGCAGGGCCGAGGAAAATCCACAATGCCTTTTTATTCTTTTTCAAAATTTCCACCTCATTTAATTACGGAATAGAACTCCCTTCAAGACCATAGCTTTTGGCCTTGAAGGCAATGCTATTTTATAAGCATGCCTTGCGAATTAAGGCGCATACAGCGGCACAGTTTAATGCCGCTGTATGCTTAAATAAACTATAGATTACATTTCCAGCATACGTGCTACAAATTTTTCGGGTGTAAGCTGTCCACCGATTAGCTCTGTAAATGCTGTGCGGATAGTGGCAACTAAATCGCCGTTATCCTCAAGGCCGCCGGACCACGGAATCCACTCGTCGATAGATACAAACACGTCTTTGGCATCTGCCAATTGTACAGGCCATACGCTGTCTAAGCCGGCAGGTACGCCGAAGGTTTTTTCTGCCATTTTGCCGTCCCATTCGCCTGTGGTTAGGTATACGGTAAATTTAAAGGCTTCTTCTATATTGGCACTTGCTTTGTTAATGGCAAAAACTGAACTTGCATAGTTGGAAGAATTAGCCTTGCCTTCGCCGCCCTCTACTGTTGGGAAGTGCATCTGTCCCCATGGGAAATCGGGGCCTGTTACGCTCATTAGCTCGTTTACAAGCCAAGTGGCGTTAAGGTACATGGATACAGTACCGTTTGCCAAGTCTTGCTGGCCGGCGGGGAAAACGTTTGATGTAATGTTTTCGTGGAAGTAGCCTTTTTTAGCCATGTCGGCATATGCTTTTGCCATTTCCAATACGGCAGGATCTTTCCACATTTCGTCGCTGTTTTCTTTTGTCAGCTTAGAAACCCATTCTGCGCCCTTTGCACGTGCAAGATAATAGCCGGGAAGTGCAGGCATGTAAGCGTCGTCGCAGGTTAGTGGGGCATAGCCCTTTGCTTTTAGCTTTTCGCACACTGCAAGAAACTCAGGCCATGTTTTAGGTAGCTCTGTAATGCCGGCTGCTTTAAAATGGTCTTTGTTGTAGAATATGCACTGTACAAACGGCTGATACGGCACGCCGTTTATTTCGCCTTCTTTGGAATATGTTTTGGTTGTTTCAACAACGGCGTTAAGCACTACATCTTTATATGCTTTGCCGTTTGTTGTGTCGTAGGTTTTGTCGAACAAGGCGGTTAGGTCTGCCACATGGTCTATAGCAGCAGGCAAAACTGTGTTTGCCGGGCCGTCGAAAATGTCTATTGCTTCGCCGGCTGCAAGCTTTGTGCCGATAACCTTGTTAAGCTCGCGGCCTTGCCAGTTGATTTCCACTGTTACATTTGGGTTTGCTTTCATGTAAGCGGCGGTGGCTTCTTTGATAACAGCGCCCTGTGGCTCTGCTTCGTTCCACATGGACCAGTATACAAGCTTTACTTTTTCGTCTGCAGGTGCAGACGAGGGAGCCGCCGAAACGCTAGATGGTGCTTTTGCGCCGCAAGATGCAAAGGCTGTCAGTGCCAAGCATGCGGTAAGAGCTAATGCCAAAATTCTTTTCATTGATATTCCTCCTAAAATTTTTTCGTAATGTGCCAAACATTCAAAACTGATATTTTGAACAATCTGTGCAACTTGAACAATTTCATAGTATCATTTTAAAAATTCGGTGTAAATACTTGAACAGTTTGTTGGCTTTTTTCTATTTTATGTGATATAATCAGTTCATAATAATTCATAACTATTCATAAGCTTGGCTAAATGAAATAATTATTCAATTCAAATTTGTGCAATTTGCCTTGCACTACAAAACAGGAGCCGCCATGGAACGTAACGATTTAATCCTCAGCTTGCTTGCAAGCCATAAAACAATGTCTATTCAGCAGCTTTGTAAGGAGCTGTTTTGCAGCCCCTCGTCTCTGCGAAGGGATTTAATAAAGCTTGAAAAAACAGGCTCTGTGCGCCGCATACGTGGAGGAGTAACCTTGGTGGCAGGTACAGGGTTCGATTATTCGTCCAATTTTCGCGAAAATGTAAATGTGGCGGAAAAAACCTATATTTGCGGCATCGCACGCGATTTTTTGGCAAATGGCATGTCCTTGTTTTTAGATTCCAGCAGCACAGTGGTGAAAATTTGCCCTGTACTGGACAGCTTAAGCAACATAACCGTGGTAACAAACGGTATAGGTACCGCGCTTATTTTAAACAATTGCAGCAATGTGGAAACTTTTATTACGGGCGGCCATTTGCGCCACGGAAACGCAACCCTATTAGGAGAAACAGCGGGCGATTTTACAAGGAACTTCAAAGCGGATTTAGCCATAGTTTCTTGCCGCGGCATAGACCGAGACGGAGCCTTCGAGGCGGATTTAGAGCAAGCACGCATTAAGCAGCACATGATGCAAAACGCCAAAAAAACCATTCTACTCGCCGACAGCACTAAGTTTGGCACGCATTTTTTCCATCGTCTTTGCAATTTTTCGGATTTACAGGCGGTTATCAGCGACAAAGCCCCAACGCCCGAAATAGAGCTTGCCATAGAAAGCCAAAGCTGCGAAATGCTGTATTAAAAGCAAAGCATATTATATGTTTTGGGTTATCAGCTAATAGAATTTATGCATAAGGCAATAAAATATCAAAAGCCCCTGACTAACTTATCCAAATAATGGGATAAATTAATCGGGGGCTTTTGCTTTTAAAAGTTCTATGCCATATAAAGGTGATGTTGGTACAAGTGGTAGTGATTTGCGACCTGAACGGTAGAAAGCAGCGTTGAAAAAGCATAACCCGAATGATATAATTTATATTGTAATCTTGCATAAAATGTTTGCTAAAAATAGAAATAAAAAAGTGAAAAACGCACAAAATAAAAGCCTAAATAAATCACCGACAAAATGTTGAAAACCAGCCTGCATGAAAGAGGGCATACAAAACACGCTCGCAGTTCACTCGTTTAAATCTTGAAAAGTAATATTTAAAAAATACGGTAGGTTTAAATACATATTAAAAATAAGGAGAAATTAACATGCAAAAAGTTAAACATGATTTCCTAAAATGCGCAAAAAGAAGATTTTTAGCGGGAGTTTTAGCGGCGGTAATGGCTTTCAGCGTTGTGCCGACTACTGCTTTTGCAGTGCAGACATCAGAGAGTCAGGTGTCAAATACTCAAAACGCAGATACGCCAAAGGCGCCAGGTACAGAAGCGCCTAATACAGATACGCCAAAGG
>JAVWZM010000076.1:0-9795 GCA_036661035.1 Oscillospiraceae bacterium | reverse complement strand
GTGCATGTGCGATAGCACGCACATAGGATAAGTTTTTAATAAACAAGTCCGCAGACTTGTTTTATTAAAATTACCCTAAAACACAATATCCGCAAGCTCTGATAAGTTTGCGCAAACTATATTTGGCTTTAGGTCGCTTTTTTCAAGTGCCTCCATATCTGTTTCTCCCGACAGCACCAGTGCCGCCGCACAGCCTGAGGACATAAGCGCAATATCTGTATACAGCCTATCGCCCACCATGCAAAGCTCGTCTACTCGGCAGGCAAAGCGCGCCGCGGCGGCATTGGCAATATAGGCGTTTGGCTTGCCTATTATCACGTCCGGCTCTTTGCCCGTGCTTGCTTTTACAAAGGCGATTACAGCACCTATATCGGGTATAAATCCGCTTTCTGTAGGGCAATTAAAGTCCGGGTGCGTGGCGATATATGGCAGCCCTGCGCGTACAGCGTCGCACAAAGCCGTCAGCTTTGCATAATTAATGCTTGTATCAAAGCCCAGCACCACCGCACATGGGCTTTCGGCGTTTATCTCGTAGCCCTCTGCCTTAAACTGCGCCTCTAGGCTTTTGGTGCCTATAAGCAAAATGTTTTTGCCAATCGCCTGTTTTTCAAGATAAATAAGCGTTGCGTCTGCGGAGGTCAATATCTCTTTTTGCGTAATGTACGCGCCCATTTTTTCAAGCTTTTTAATGTAATCCTCCGCGCTTTTAGACGAGTTGTTTGTAAGAAAGCAAAAGCTTTTGCCATTTTCCTTACACTCTTTTAAAAAGCGCAGCGCACCCGGCAAAAGCTTTTCTCCCAAATAAAATGTGCCGTCCATGTCTAAAAGAAAAACCTTTGTTTTCGCTAAATTTTCCATATACTTTCCCTCAGCCGTTTATTTTATTGCAATTGCCACATGTGTAATCTATTTAATATTGTACCATATTATGTTATACTGTAAAGCATGATATTGTTGTTTAAAGGAGTATCGCATGAAGATTAGCGTAGTTATTCCAAATTTAAACGGAGCCAATTGGCTGGGCGATAGCATTAAATCCATTTACGCGCAAAACTGGGAGGATTTAGAGCTTATCGTAATAGATAACGCAAGCACCGACGAGAGCCTGGACATAGCGCGAAGCTACGTTGGCACAAAGGGCTATATGCTGTTTGAAAACGCTGAAAATACGGGCTTTTCTGCCGCTGTAAATAAAGGTATTCGCGCATCAACAGGCAAATATGTTTTGCTTTTCAACAACGATGCCTTTGCCGAAAAAGGGTTTATCGAAAGCCTTGTGGCGGCTGCGGAAAAGGACGAAAAAATATTTGCCGTGCAAAGCCTGATGCTGCGCCATTACGAGCGTGAGCTTGCCGACGACGCAGGCGATTATGTCACGCTTTTCGGTTGGGCAATGAAGCGGGGCGACGGCATGTATGCAAGCCGATACACAAAAGCAAAGCGCATATTTTCGGCATGCGGCGGTGCGTCCCTTTACCGCAAAAGTATTCTTGATGAAATAGGCTATTTTGACGAGGAGTTTTTTGCGTATTTTGAGGACGTGGATATCAGTTGGCGCGCAAACAGCCTTGGATATAAAAACATGCTTTGTCCCGATGCAAAATGCTATCATATTTGCGGTGCCACTACAGGGGCTGTAAAATACAACGATTTTAAAAGCGTGCAAAGTGGGCGCAATAGCCTTTTACTTCCTTATAAAAACATGCCGTTTTTAATGCTGTTAATTAATTTTATTCCGCTTTTACTAGGTTATTTATTAAAAATTGTCGTTTTTGGTTTGCGTGGCTTTTGGACGCCTTATATAAAAGGCGCACACGAAGCTTTTATCGCTTTGCCGAAAATAAAAAAGCCTAAATTTAAAATGAAAAATTTACTCAATTATATCTTAATAGAGCTATGGCTTATATGGGGCATTTTTATTTTTCTGCACTATCGCATATGCCGTTTATTTAAGCTGAAATAACATTGATTTTTAATGTAGCTTTATATAATTTTATAAAGTAATTGTTAAATATAAGATTGTATCTGTGTATTTTTTTGTTGAATTTGTGCGTTTTATGTGATATGCTTAACACATAAGTATATAATCTTGTTTATTTGGCGCTTATGCCGAACAATTGCTATTGCACACAGATAATTATATTTGTTTTTTGAAGGAGCCTCAATGAGAAAAAGCCGGTTATATTTACGCTCGTTTTTTGTATGCCTTTTAATCGCTTTCGCTGTTTTGTTTGTAACTTTTTCATGTGGTATAAAGGATAATACAAAAATTGATAATGAGCCATTGATAGATTTCAGCGACGCTTGGCAAGTGTACAGCGGAAACGCTTTCCTTGGCGAGCAGGATATGCCCACAAGGGTTACCGCCCCCGCAAACACCACTGTACGCATTGAAAAAAGCATACCTGCCGACTTACACCAAAACTCTACGTTGTTTTTCCGCACCATTCACAGCTATGTAAATGTGTACGCAAATGGCGAGCTTTTACACACCTTTGGGCATGGCACAAAATTGCCATATGGCAAATCGCCGGGAAACGCATGGCAAATAGTGCGTATCCCCCCATCATCTTACGGCACAGAACTTGCAATAGAATTTTCTTCGCCTTATAGGCAAGTATCCGGCAGTATCGGTAATATATACATAGGCACAAAAGCAGCTATTGTATTTTCCATTATTAAAGAGAATATTTTTGCTGCCGCTATTGGCTTTTTCGTTTTGATTGCCGGCATAGTTATGTTGCTTTTATATATTTTGTCTAAAGACACCAACGTGCGCAGAAGTCTTTTATATTTAAGCACATTTTCCATTCTTTTGGGTATATGGTCTATAGGCGAAAGCCGAATTATGCAATTTTTAATCGGCGACACCTTTTTTAACATGAATCTTATTTTTATCGTATTCCTTTTGCTGCCAATTTCCTTTGTGCTTTTCTTGCTCTCGCTGGATTGCTTTAAAAACGACAAGGTAATTCGCTTTGGTGGGTTTGCTTTTATTGCAAATTTTGTTTTAGATAATGTTTTACAGTTTTTAAACATTGCAGATTATTATCAAATGCTGCCGCTAACAGATACTCTTATTCTACTTATGTGCGCTTATGTGGTTTGGCTATTTATTTTTCATCAAAATATCGACAGCTCCCGAGAGCTGCACACTATTTGCGTGTTAATAAATTTATTACTTATTATCTCCTCCATTTCCATTTTGCTTTTCTTTTTCGGCCACGCTACCGCCAGCACTTCCCTTATGTCCGTTGGGTTTTTGATGTTTGTTATATTTCTGGCTTTTGGGTTTGGCAGAAAGGTAATAAACAATTATTCCGAGCGCATCGAGCGAGAAGCCTATAGAACAATGGCATATAAAGACGCGCTTACTCGCCTTGAAAACCGCACTGCCTTTGAAGAAGAAATGGATAAATACCGTGACGGCGAAAAAGAAAATGCTGTTTTTGTAGAGCTTGACCTTGACGATTTAAAGCTTATTAACGACAAACACAGCCACCGCTGTGGCGACGTCGCCCTTGAAAAAGCGGCGCAGTACATTAAAGATGCATTTGCAAATTTGGGCAATTGCTACCGTATTGGCGGAGATGAATTTAGCGTAATAATCCCCGGCATTGACATGGACCGTGTACTGCAAGCCTTAGAGCAAATGACAGACAAAATGCAGCAAGACAACAAAACACGAGAAATTTCTATTGTGCTTTCATACGGTGTATCCCAGTATGATAAAGGCTGTAGTAATGTGGACGACGTGCTAAACCTTGCAGACGAAAAAATGTATCTCTGCAAGATGAAAACAAAAGCAGACATGTAAATTTTTTCACCCTTGCAAAATGCTATTAAAGGAGCAGTTAAATGAAAACCCGTAAAATATATACAAGCATATTTGTACTGGCAGTTGCATGTTGCTTAACATTTTTTCTGCTTTTTGGCATAAAATTTATCGACAATGCAAGAAATAATCTTTACGTGGAAAAGCTTGCATACCTTGAAGAAATTGCCCTAAAAAGCGCACAAAATATAGATGAACAAATTTTAAGCAAATTAAGTGCCGTCACTACCTTTTCTAATTTTATTGCCGCACATTCAAACGAAACTCAAGATCACTGGTTGGACATGCTGCGACACGAGATAAAGTCCAACGATTTTAAACGAATGGGCATTATATCCCCCGACGGCACAGCCACGACTACCGACGGATATGTGTTCGATTTTTCGGATAGAGCGTATTTTAAGCGTTCAATGAAGGGCGAACTTTGTGTTTCAAACAGCCTTATAGACAAAACAGATGGCAAAAAAATAAATGTTTATTCCGCCCCTATAAAGCTAAACGGCGACATCATCGGAGTTGTGTTTGCCACATCATCTCAAGAAGATTTTTCTAATTCCATGAATGTTACAAGCTTTGACAACGAATGGTACACTTATCTTGTTACCACCGGAGGAGAAGCAGTAACCACAAGCACAAACCCCAGTAGTATAGGCAAATTTGATAATTTGTTTGATGTTCTCAAAAATCACGGTTATGCGCTAGAAACGCTGGACATGTTGCGCCATAATATGCAAAATGGCTTAAATGGCGAGTTTGTATACAATCGTGATGGCATTGCAAGGCAAGTTTTTTACACTAAGCTGCATGTTACCGATTGGTATATGATCAGCGTTGTTGCTATCGACGAAATATCTGCACAATCCAATAAGCTAATAACCGAGCTGACGCTTGTATCTTTGTTTATTATCTTTTTAATTGCTCTTGGTTTTTACGCGTTTATCCGCATGTACCGCAAGGCAAACGCTCGCCTTGAGCATATTGCGTATGTAGATGAAGTAACAGGCTGTAAAAACTTTACAAAGTTCAAGCTGGACGCAGCAAAGCTTCTGCGGGAATATCCGCATCAGCAATATGCTATAGTAAGCATGGATATAAATAAATTTAAAGTAATCAATGATATTTTCGGGCACAATTCCGGCAATAGTGTTCTTTTGTATTTTGCCGGTATTTTGAACAAGAATGTTATGCCCGACGAAACTTTTTGCCGCCTGAGCGCCGACAATTTCATCTTGCTTTTAAAATATAAAAGCGAGGAGGATATTATCGCTTGGATAAACAGTATATCTAAATCTGTGCGTTCTTATATAGATTCATATAAAATAGATATTTGCACCGGTGTTTACCCTATAGGCGACGACTCCCATGAAATTGATGTGATTTGCGACAGAGCAAATATTTCTCGCGGTATCGCCAAAAAGCAAAATGATGTATCTTACCATTTCTTTAAAGAGAAAAATCGCCTTGATATTTTAAGCGAGCAAGATGTAGAAAACGTGATGGAAAGTGCCCTTCAGAACAAAGAGTTTGAAGTGTATTTGCAGCCAAAGGTACGTATTTCCACAGGCGATATAGTGGGCGCAGAGGCATTGGTGCGCTGGAACCGCGGCAGCATAGGGCTTGTGCCGCCATCGGATTTTATTCCTCTTTTTGAAAAAAATGGCTTTATCCGCAAGCTGGATTTGTACATGTTTGAAAGCGTGTGCGAAATCATGTCAAAATGGTATAGCCTAGATATCGGCAAGCTGATAGTACCTGTTTCCGTTAATATATCACGCGTGCATTTGTCTGATAAAAACCTTGCAGGCGAGCTGCTTGCCATTGCAAATAAGCACCGTATTCCCGCACAGCTTTTGGAAATAGAGCTTACCGAAAGCGCCGTATTCCTTGACGGTGAAAATATGATTGAGATAATGCAAAACATTAAAGATGCGGGTTTCCTTATATCTATAGACGATTTTGGCAGCGGATATTCTTCTCTCAGCACCCTTAAGGATTTGCCTGTGGATTTTGTTAAAATAGATAAAATCTTTTTAGATTGCGCCGTAAACGACACTAAGGGCGGCAAAATACTGGAAAGCATCATCTCCATGACAAAATGGCTTGGGCTTTCCATAGTTGCCGAAGGTGTGGAAACGCAAGAGCAATGCAATTTCTTACGAGGAGCCGGTTGCGATATTGTGCAAGGATATTTCTATTCCCGTCCGCTGCCTATAGAGCAATTTGAAGAAATGGTTATTAAAGGTGATTGCGGTAAAAAATAATCACAACATTCCGCCCAATTCCGAGATTATATCTTCGGAATTGGGCGGAATATATAGTAGCATTTTTTAACCTGTATAGCCTTTTAGTAAAGAATTAACTTTTATATAATTTCTCGTAGGGCAATTCTGTATGCCGACCAAGGTACCGATACATAGTAGCAATTTGTGCGCATATTGCTATATTCTGTTTTATAAATGGAGAAATATTAATGAGCCTATTATCTGACGCTAAAAATATTAAAAGAAAAGATCCTGCCGCTAAAAGCTTTGCCGAGGTTTTGCTTTTATATCCCGGCTTTCATGCACTTGTGTTTTATCGCGTATCGCATTTTCTGTATAAGCATAACCGCTTTTTTCTTGCACGCATGGTAAGCCAGTGGGGGCGCGGCTTTACAGGCATAGAAATTCACCCGGGTGCCACCATTGGCTCAGGGCTTTTTATAGACCACGGCGCAGGCGTGGTAATAGGCGAAACTGCCGAAATAGGCAACAATGTTACCCTTTACCACGGCGTTACCCTTGGTGGCACGGGCAAGCAAAAGGGCAAGCGACACCCAACTGTAGAGGATAATGTGCTTGTGGGCGCCGGGTGCAAGGTGCTGGGGCCCATTACAATAGGCGCAAACAGCCGCATTGGCGCAAACAGCGTTGTGCTTGCATGCGTGCCTGCAAACGCCACAGCCATAGGCATACCTGCCCGTGTAGTAAAGGTAAACGGCACCAAGCTTACCGCCAGCGACGATTTAAACCAGCGCGATTACCCCGACCTTGTATATCAGCGCCTACGCGACCTTGAAACGCGCATGCACAATGTAGAGCTGGACGATTAGTTTTAAATAAGGTGGCAATGCAAAAAGGCTTATCAATAAAATCCACATAAAATATCCCTCAAAACAAGCTAATACAGCTGTTTTGGGGGATATTTGTCTTTTACTTACAACATTTTATAATGATATTTATTTTGCGATAAAGCCAAAATACACCAGTACCACTATGCCAAGTGCAATGCGATACCAGCCAAACACCTTGAAATCGTGCTTTTTTACATATCGCATTAAAAACCCTATTGCAAAAAGAGAAACGATAAACGCTACAACCGAGCCAACGCATAGCATGCCTATTTCAAGCCCTGTGATTGAAACTCCGCTTATAATAAACTTAACGCCCTTTAAAAGACTTGCGCCAAACATGGTGGGTATGGCGAGGAAAAACGTAAACTCTGCCGCCACAGGCCGCGCCACGCCCAAAATAAGCGCGCCGAGAATAGTTGCGCCGGAGCGCGAGGTGCCCGGGATAACAGACAGCACCTGAAATATGCCTATGCAAAGTGCCGTTTGATATGTAAGTGCCGAAAGCTTTTTAGTATGTATAGGCTTATTTTTGCGCCAATATTCTACAACAATAAACAGTATGCCGTAGAAAATAAGTGTAAACGCTATTGTTTGCCAATTGTAAAACTTTTTGTTGAACCAGTCGTCTAGCGGAAGCGCAATAAGCACCGTGGGCACAATGGCAACAAGCACCTTAAACCACATGCCCCATGTTTCTTTTTTAATATAATGCTTTGTTTTGTCCATGGTAAACGGCCAAAGTTTGTTCCAAAACAAAAGTATTACCGCACATATCGCACCAAGCTGTATAACCACATCGAACATTTCTTTAAACTCTGCCGACGCATTATGCAGTGGAAACAAAAGCTCCGCTAAAATTAAATGCCCTGTACTGCTGATAGGCAGCCACTCTGTTATGCCCTCTATTACGCCTAAAATTGCCGCGTTTAATATATCAATCATCAGCTTTACCCTTTACCTTATTGTATTTTACTCATTCTGTTTTGCGCGGTATTACACCTTGTAATAAAACACATTAACGCATTTTATGAAAACATTGTACCACGCCATAATAAAACAAGCAAGCCATATTATGCACTTTATACCCGCCTACAAGCAGTGCGGATTTTACAAAGCATTGCCTTAAATATATATTTGAATTAACATGATACATCTCTGCAAAGCTTGCCTTAAATCCATTATAAAGCCTCTTGAACTTCCACAAATCAATGCTGTAAATAGTTATAAATATTTGATTTTTGCGCGATAAACTGGTACAATGTCTAAAGATTATACATTGTGGCACAAATGCGCTTATATAGTAACTATGCCTTCCTCGCGAGGCGATTTTAGCCTTGACATACCTTACAAGCACTATGCGTCAAATACCCACAAATATAATAAATGGAGTGTTGCAAATTGCTTAAAACTGAAGATTTTAGCATGTATAGCCATATTTTAAAAGAGGAATTGGTGCCTGCACTGGGCTGCACAGAGCCTATTGCGGTTGCTTTGGCGGCGGCTGTTGCCGTTAAAGCTCTTGGGGCTTTCCCATGCAGCATTACCGCCTTTTGCAGTGGTAATATCATTAAAAATGTAATGGGCGTTACCGTGCCAAACTGCGGAGGGCTAAAGGGCGTTGCCGCCGCCGCCATTATAGGCGCTGTGGGCGGAGATTGCACACTTGGCCTTGAAGTGCTTAAAAACGTAACGGAGGATAATATATCCTTAGCAAAACGCCTTGTCACCGATAAGCTTTGTAAAGTGCGCGAGCTAGACAGCGACCATAATCTGCATATAATACTAACCGTGCATCATGGCGACGACAGCGCCTCGGCAGAGATTGCAGACAGGCACACCAATATAATAAAGGTAACGAAGAACGGCAAGGCTTTATACGAATGTGGCAGCGGTAGAGAGCCTTGCGAAAGCCTTACAAGTCGCACCGCCATGTGCATGGACGGCATACTGGAATACGCAAACACCACAGATTTATCAGATTTGTGCCCCATGTTTAAACGTCAGATAGAATACAACACTGCCATAGCCAATGAGGGGCTTTGCGGAAAATACGGCGCATGCGTGGGCAAAACCTTGCTTAGCAGCTACGGCAGCGACGTAAAAATCCGCGCAAGAGCAATGCCTGCCGCCGGCAGCGACGCACGCATGAGTGGCTGCGTTTTGCCCGTAATCACAAACAGCGGCAGCGGCAACCAAGGCATGACTGCCTCCCTGCCCGTGATAGAATACGCAAAGGAATACAATATAGACGACGAGCATTTGTATCGCGCCCTTATTGTCAGCAACCTTACTGCCATTCACCAAAAAACGCGCATCGGTCGCCTTTCGGCATATTGCGGTGCTGTAAGTGCGGCTTGCGGCGCCGGCGCGGGGATATCCTATATGCTTGGCGGTGATAACGCCGAAATCTGCGCCACTATTACAAATACCCTTGGCAATGTTGCAGGTATGATTTGCGACGGTGCAAAGCCCTCCTGCGCCGCTAAAATATCAAGCGCAGTAGACGCGGCAATACTAGGGTATCACTTAGCAAAAGCACACAAAGGCTTTTGCGAGGGCGAGGGCATTATTAAAGACGATATTGAAAAAACCATTGCGGCGGTAGGGCGGCTTGGCCATTGCGGAATGCGCCGAACAGACACCGAAATCATCGCCATAATGACGGGGGATTAATCTTGATTTGACAAGGCTTTGCGGATATTATATAGCAGCTTAACTTATGGTAGAAGTTGCATTGCTATATCTATATGCAAAATCTTTCTTATATAGCAGCTTGGCTTATTATTGTCTTTGTAAACAACCTTTTGTCAAGTTGCATACAGCAAAGACGTGGCTTTTAGTATGACAA
>JAVWZM010000075.1:0-9848 GCA_036661035.1 Oscillospiraceae bacterium | reverse complement strand
AATCTTTAATGCTTTTTGATATGCCATGCTTTGATGCGCTACACTTCTTTGCTGTAATTTGGATTGGCGCTTGGGGGCGCGTATATAGGCCCGCCAAGATATTTAAACTTGATATCCGGATATTGTGTGATATTTGCGGTAATTTTGCCCGGTATAAATTTGCCTTGAGGGTGGCTTGTTTTCCAGTCGAACGATACTCTTGCCGCCTCGTATTGCTGGCGGATTTTCCCGATATCCCAAGACATATCTATAGGTGCGACAGGCGCAAGCCCAATGGAGCCGCTATATCTCTGCATCATTTTAGAATAATACACATCGGGAATATTGGCACCGTCTTGTATGTTTTTAAGCTGGTTTCCCATCTCCGCATACTGACGCGTTGCCTCCATTGCCGCAGCGCGCCCCACTTCCTTCATGTATTGAGTTTGCGCGCTTACTCCTCGCGAGCCCATGCTTGCTCTGCGCTCATATCCGTCTAGGCGCAACCTAGTAGGGGTAGTAGACATAGTCAACTCCCCGCCCGATTTAGTGGTGGTATGTGTAGGCAGCTCTTGCGAATATTCAAGCCGCGCGGGCTGCGTTTGCATTTCATACCGTATCGGTGTTGATGTATATTCTAGTAAAAGCATATTCTACACCTCCTAAAGCAGCATGTGTTACATTGCAATTTTAACAAGGCAAAGCTCAGGGCTTAATTAATCGGAATTATATATATGCACGCACTAATGCGCAGATACCCTAAAGCCATAAGCACTCTAAAGCAAAATGCAGCATTACCTTTAAAAACTTATCATATCAAATTATCCGAGGAAATTAAATATAGACGGCGGCAAAATTTTGCTGCCAAGCTGTAAAGTAATATTCCACGACATTTCAAAGTCCTTATTATACATCATTTCTTTTTCCAGTGGCACCGCCTCTACACGGTTTTGCACCTCTTGCAAATTTAAGGTGTCGTTTTGCAATCGCAACGAGGTTTGCTCTGCAAAATTTGACCTGTTGCCCATATCGGTAACCTGCATCAGCAGCTCACTGTGCATTGCCTTTACAGCGTCTAAATCCTTGCTTAATGTGCCGCTGTTGCCTGCGCGCAAATCGTCTGCCACTTTGCCAAGCAGACTGTATATATTTTTAGGGTTGCCGTCTGCGTCCTTGCCAAAGCCAAAGGTTTCAGCACCCGAAAATGTACTTTGCACTGCTGTGCGCGGATCTACAGTGGCGTTTATCCCTGTGCCTTCAAGACCAAAGCCAAGGCCTATATCCACATGGTTTACTTTGTTGTAATCTATGGGCTTGCCGTTCAAGGTGGGTTTGCCGTTTGCGTCCGGAACCATGTCGTTTACATTTTGCCCATTATATTCTATACCGTTTGCACCAACAGTAAATGGTGCAGAGCCGTCTTTATTGCCAGATGCCGCAAACAAAAACTTGTCGCTGAATTTTGCATTCATTGTTTGCAAAACATGCTCTTGCAGGTTATTTACCTCTCGGGCGAGCTTTTCGCGGTCGCCTGAATCCATAGTGCCGTTCATGCCGCGCACTAAATCCTCGGTAACTGTGCCTACAATATTGTTAATTGCCATCAAGCTGTTTTCGGCAGATTCGTAACGTGCATTCAAATCGCTGATATTTTTCACTGCTTCTTCGTTTTCCACAAGCAAGCGGCGCACGCGCAGCGCACGGTCGGCAGACGATACATTTTCCGACGCCTTGTTGAAAGCCCTTTGGCTTGTGAGGCGGTCGTTGGACGCCGACAGATTTTTTAATGTTTTGTTGACGCTGCCAAGATAATTGCGCGTCATCATATTGTGTGTAATACGCATTGCGTAGCCCTCCTAAATTATTGGTTTGGCAAAAGCAAGGCTTTAACGCCCTAGCTTAAAGCCACTATGTTTAACGGCCTACAAGCCCTGTTTTGTTGATTAAAGTATCCAGTGCTTCGTCAAGGGCTGTCATCACGCGTCCCATTGCATTATATGCCTTGGTATACTGCACCATGTCCACGCCCTCTTCTTCCATGGAAACGCCGGACACTGCGCTGATATTACTAAGGATTTTATCCGAAATTGCCGAGCATGATTCAAGGCGGCTTTGGGCGTGTGTTACCTGATTACCAAGCTGAGATACTGTGTAATAGGACACATATTCCGAAAAAGTGCCTGTAAACCCGCCATAGCTCATCTTTTCGCTAAAGGCGGCAACCGCACGGTCTGCAAAGCCTGTATCGCCAAGGCCCTCGCCCGGCTTATGTACATTTTCAAGAATGTAGTTGGAATTTGCTTCCCATTCTTTATTAATGGTAATATTTCCGGCTGTGCTTGTGCCGTCGCCTGTAAATGAAAACAAGGTTTTAAGGCCTGTTTGCTTGCCTGTATTGTCGTATTCGGCTATGACATTATTAAAGGTTTTGGCCACGTTTACAGCCAATTTATCTACCATATCGCGATAGTACAATACGCCGTTTTCAAAGGTTTCGCCCCGCATTGGCTGTGCGCTTGTGCCGCGGCCGTTTAGCATATCAAGCGATGCCTTGATAGAGCCTGTGTTAAAGTCTACCGGTGCGCCCTCTGTCTGCCATTTTACGCTTACGGTTTGCGAGCCGGCGGGCTGTACCATGGTAATTTCTTCGCTCCATTTGCCGTCTACTACCACATGGCCGCTTGCGCCCATTTTCACTGTAACCGTATTGTCCGGGTTTAGGGTAGTTTGTATATCGCCAAACTCGCTAAGCTGGTCAAGCAATACATTGCGCGCGTCTAAAAGCTCGTTCGGCTGCGAGGTAGAGCCTGTGCCCTGTGCCGCAAAAGATTCCTTTTGGATTGTATCGTTTAAATCGGCAATGCGGGACAAAATGGAATTTACACTGTTTGTGTTTATCTGTAAATCGTATTTTTGCTGCTCCCAAACGCTGTTTATCTTGCTGTCCAGCTGCTTAAACACTTGGGTTAAGGTGCGGGCGGAGGCAAGCAAGGTGCTTGATGCCGTGGGGTCCTTGCCCTCTTCCTTTTGCATCTTTGTCCACGCTATTTTAAAGCTTTCAAGGGCTTCCGTCATGTTGCTTGGCTCTATTTCGTTAAGGCCGTCCTCTATATCTCCAAGCACATCTACCATTTTGGAATAATATCCAACGTCTGAATATTCCTCGCGAAAACGTTTATCCAAAAACGGATCGCGTATTTGAGATACGCCTGTAACGTTTACGCCTTGGCCGGCTCTGCCCACTGCATTTGCGGAAAACCTTGCGTTTGTGTTGGATAGCGACATAGACACCATGTCTACGCGCTGCCTTGTATATCCTGTAACGCCGATATTACCGACGTTGTTTCCAACTATGTCTAATGCTTTTTGCTGCGCCATCATGCCGCGCGATGCTGTTTCAAACCCCATAAATGTAGGACGCATCAGTAAACCTCCCTTAAAAGCTTTATGCTTTTGTTTCTAAAATTGATGTGGTATCCGCCACATGATTTGCGCGGGCATACGGGTTTTCCGTGCCATGCTCTGCCTTTGGCTTTGCAAGGTCGGAATCCGGATTAAGCTTTGTTATGTTTGTACGCGCCACATTCATGGATTTGTCGTTGTGATAACGTATCTCGTCCACGTCCTCACGCACCTCACTGCATAAAACGTCCATGCGCGCGCGCATACTAATAGGCGTTGCGGCGGCAACCTGCTGTAAGGTGTAGCCGGGGCAGCCCAATTTAATCTGTAAAGACATGCGCTTTTGCTCCATGCTTTCAAGCTGCTTTGCATCTGCCTGTGCAGTTAAAATGCTATGCTCTATGCGCTCCAAGGAATTGGACAAAAGTGCCGTTAGTTTTTCTTTTTCGTTCTCCAGCATTGTTTTCAAAAATGCGGAGTATTGCTCTAAAAACGCCAGCATTGCACCGGCTTGTTGTTCGTTCATGTAAGTATCAATCCTTTCGTACACACGCAGATATTTTAGCGCAAAATTCGCTTATAAAAAACGCGTGCGTAATTCGCCGCATAAAGCACCGCCTGCACAAGCTGCCTCTATTATAAAAAGATAGCCCTGCAAAATAGCGTATTTAAAAAACGCATTGCAATTGCAAAACGCCCTTAGCCAAACACGTCTATAATAGAGCCCACCAGTTTATCTGTAGGCACATAATAGCTACCGCTATTTACTTCTTGGGTAATTTGTGCCAAACGCTGCGAGGACGCTGCCGTCATTTCTATGTCAGCCGCTACGCCTTGCGCCATGCGCCCTATGGGTGCCTTTTGCGTGGCATCTGCGCTAAAAGAAACGCGGTCTTGCTTACCGTTTACATCGCTGCTTTGCGGAACAGCCTCCTGCTTTGCCGTTTGCTTTGCGTTTTCGTACATACGCAAAACATTGTTCCTTTCAATTCTCATAGCGATTCCTCCATCATATGTTCAGTGAAAATACTCACAAATATATTTCCTCTACAATAGTTATCGTACCATGTTTATAAAACTTAACCTATTTTTTAAAATTATTTTAAATTATTTTTGTTTTTATCGAATCTATTTTCGTTTTTGCGACAATATACTTGTAAAAGCCTTGTTTTATCTGTATAATACAATATATAGTGTTTTATAAAGGAGCCGTAGCCATATGTGCAAAGTAATTTCTATATCCAATCAAAAGGGTGGCGTAGGAAAAACTACCACTACCGGCGCCTTAGCGGCCGGCATGAAATGCAAAGGCTTTCGTGTATTAGCGATAGATTTAGACCCGCAGGGCAACCTTACTTTCAGCGTAGACGGCGACAGCGAAATATCTGCCACCATTTACGATGTGCTAAAAAAAGAAGTAAAGGCTCAGCACTCCATACAGCATACCCAAAGCACCGATTTGATATCTTCGAGCATACTTTTATCAAGTATAGAGCTTGAATTTACAAATACAGGGCGCGAGTATTTGCTGCGCGATGCCATTGCGCCGCTGCACCCATATTACGATTATATTCTTATTGATACGCCACCAAATTTGGGCATACTTACAGTAAATGCTTTCACAGCCTCCGATTATATCATAGTGCCTGTGCTGTCAGACATTTTTTCCTTGCAGGGGCTTGCCCAGCTACACGAATCTGTACAGCGCATAAAAGCATATTGCAACCCAAAGCTTAGCTATGCCGGCATATTGCTTACCAGATTTAACGTGCGCACCTTGCTTGCCTCCGAAATACAAGGCACCGCACAAATGATATCAAAATCGCTTGAAATTCCGCTTTTCCGCACAAGTATACGCACAAGTATTGTGGTAAGCGAGGCGCAAAGCGCGCAAAAGAGCCTTTTTGATTATGCGCCGCAAAATGGTGCAACCAAGGACTATGCCCGTTTTGTAGACGAGCTGCTTGAAAGGGGAATTTAGCTAAATGGCACGTTCTAAAAAAGAGATAGACAAAGAACTGATGTATAAAAAAATAATGCCAACCGCCATGCAAAATGACGAAGAACCCGAAACGGTCGCAAATGCTCCTGCGCCTATATTTGCGCCTGCGCAAGAGCCAGTGCCGCCCGTGGTTGCAGAGCCTGTGGCGGATTTAGCACCGGTTCCTGCGCCCACAGCCGAGGCGGCGCCTATGCCGGCAGCTCCCATTGCAGAGGAATTAGCCGAGGCTATACCTTCCGAGGCTGTTTCTCAGCCTATACCCTCTGCCGCGCCTGTTGTTGAGGCTGCCGCACCTGAGGCTATAGCAACAGAGCCTGTAAATATAATGGAAATTTTGCTTGAAAGCCGCCTTGATGCCGCAATGGATAAATTCCGCTGTTGCAATTGCGACAAATGCCGCAAAGACATTATCGCCATCACTTTAAACAAATTGCCACCATATTATATTACCACACAAGATCCCGAAAAAATGGCAGATGCCGAAAGCAAATATGCTGGGCAAGTAGCCACCGCCCTTGTACAGGCTATTTTAATCGTGAAATCTCACCCGTCACATTAAGCGTATTAAACAGCCTATGGCAAAATGCCCCCTATTGGTTTATAATACAGATGCCCACCATTAACTGCAAGGTTAATGGTGGGCATTTTATATTGGCTCTATTTGTTGCTTACCCCAACATTTAGTATAAAGCATTTTACATTATTGAATGTTTTTTCAAAAGCTAATTGCCCTCAGCTTTGATGCATTATTATTGTTTTGTGCAAAACGCAGACAAGGCAATATGTATCAGCATTTATTGCAAATGTCAGCTTACTTATTCGTCATCGTCGTCTGCTAACGAGTCGTCGCCTTTATATGGGTGCAAAAGGGTTGCCCATATATTATTTACATATTCCACGCACTCGAAATATTTTTGCGATACAAGATTTGCCGACATGCCAAGCTCTTGCGCGCATTTAGCCGTTTCGTTCCAATCGGCGCGCTCGTATGCAAGCACCATATCGTACAAAGCGGCATATGGGCCTGTTTGGTTAAGCAGTGCCTCGCGCACCTCGTCTATTACAGGCAGCTCTTTAAGCGCCACCTCAATAGGTACCTCCATTAAAAGCCCTAAGGTTGAAAACATACCCATTAAATATGCGTCGGATTTTGCTATTTGCACATTACGTGCGTACACCGCAAGCTCCGAGCAGAAATTGGCGCGTAGAAATGAGGTTTTAATCATTTCCGCGCTCATTTCGTTGTCGCTTTCGTGAAAGCTCAGCAGATATACCCATTGCTTTAGCTGCCCAAGGCCCAATACCACAAGTGCCTGCTTTACACTGCGCACACGGTTGCGCAACGCAAAATAAGCCGAGTTTACCATTTTAATTACCGAAAACGCCAAGGTTACGTCCCTTGAGATAATGCTTGCTATTTCGTCCACGTCCGGCTCGTCCTTGGTAACGGCAATCATCAATTGGAAAAAGTTGCTTTGCAAATGGTCCATGCGCGCCACTTTAGAGGACATTGCCTGTGCCACAACAGCGCCTTGAAAATATTCGCAGCCGGCTTTTTGCGCCACGACGTAAAGCTCGTTTGTATCTACGTGGGTGGCGATAACCTTTTTCTTAAAGCTGCGCCCGATATTAACAATATTGGCGGTAGAGTCGTCTGCCGAATGCATATCCAGTTTGATATAATCCACCGTATCCAAAAGCGAAAGATACCGCGGCGAAAATTCAAAATTATTCACAGCCACAGCATATCCGCTTTTACGCAGCTCTAATATTTGTTTTTGTGTGTCGGGGTGTACTAAAGTGCTGTCGCCGATTTGTATCACAAGGCTGCCCGGCTTAAATATCTTTGGTATGCCACGCAATAGCAAATTAGGCGTAAAGGTAATAAATGCCTTTTCTCCGCCTACAAACTTTTCCGAATCAAGCTGTGTTAAAAAATCTTCAATAGTAGACGCTGCCTTGCTGTCTACTTTGTTAAACAGGGAGCTATCGCCGTCCTCATATACAAGCTCGTAGCCGAGCAAGGTTTTATCAAGCCCCATTATGGCTTGCCGCACAACATTTGTAGCCATTGCTTTCCCTCCGATGCTAATTGTATTTATTATACATAAATTATAATAATATCCTACCTATATATATTTAGTATAACACAACTTTACTTATTTGTGCAGTATCATGTCATAATTATTTTAAAACTGTTTCATTAAAACTGTCGCAACAGTTTTAATTGTGCATGTGCGATAGCACGCACATGGGATAAGCTTTTAAATAAACAAGTCCGCAGACTTGTTTCATTAAAACTGTTGTGGCAATTGCATACGAAAAATGGCACCGCCCCGTAAAACAGGGCGATGCCGAGGAGAATGGGTAATGTTTAGCGGCTACTTCAATAGCTGCAGCACCTGCTGTGGCTGTTGGTTTGCCTGCGACAGCATGCTTTGCGCCGCTTGCGCAAGCACGTTGTTTTTGGTAAACTGCATCATTTCCTTTGCCATATCGGTATCACGAATACGGCTTTCGGCGGCAGTCATGTTTTCGGTGGTGGCGGTAAGGTTATTAATGGTATGCTCTAGGCGGTTTTGTATTGCGCCAAGGTCTGCGCGCTGGCTAGACACCATGTTTATGCCCGCCTTAATAAGGTCGATAGATTTAGCTGCTTTTGCCTCGGTGGAAACGTCAACAGTGGCAAGCCCCAAGGACGTAGTGCTCATGCTTGCTATAGATACAGCCACCCTTTGTGACGCTGTATCGCCTATTTGCAGGTTAAGCCCTGCTCCTGTTAATGTCGCCGAAGCAAGTGGGCCGGACACATCAACTCCATATGTGAGAGTAAGCTTATTATTAGCAAGTTCAAAAGTTGCACCGCCTAAAGCAATAGCTGCGCTCTGAGTGCTACCCTCCGCATTGGTTTTAAAATTAGTCATCGTTTCTGCTAAATTATCTCCAAGTGCAACTACACGCTCTGTGCCGGTTATCACCGCAGTAGTGCCTTTTTTAGCAAAGGTAAAGTTTACCGTGGCTATTGTACCGTCTGATTTTTTATTTGAAATAGAAAAAACAGTACCCTCGGTTATTTCTTTGATTTTGCTAAAATCAAACACCGTTGTGCCGGCAACTGCGCCTGTATCTGCTGTTCCGCTACGTATAATACCTTGGCTGCCGTCTAATAGCTTAATGCCGTTAAAATGGCTAGACTCGGCAATGCGGTCTATCTCTGACTTTAGGCTACCTACTTCCTTTTGCAGGTTGGCTCTGTCCACGCTGTCGTCTATTGTGCCGTTGGAGCTTTGGGT
Source organism: Oscillospiraceae bacterium (assembly GCA_036661035.1). Lineage (GTDB taxonomy): Bacteria > Bacillota > Clostridia > Oscillospirales > Ruminococcaceae > JAGPHI01. The sequence continues at coordinate 1,172 of JAVWZM010000075.1, read as the reverse complement.
AGCAAGGTCTACCATGCGGTTAAGCATGCTATGCACCTCGGTAAGGTTGCCCTCTGCTGTTTGCACCAGAGAAATACCGTCTTGAGAGTTTTGGCTTGCTCTTGTTAATCCTGTAATCTGTGCGCGCATTTTCTCGGAAATGGCAAGCCCCGCGGCATCGTCTGCGGCGCGGTTGATTTTATAACCGGACGACAGCTTTTCCAAGTTTTTGCTGATTAACCCATTGTTTGTGCCAAGGCGATTGTACGCGTTTAGCGACATAATGTTGTGCTGAATAATCATTATTTTCCCTCCATGTCATTTGGGCAGTACATTCCATTTTACTGCCTGCTTATTTTTCGGCGAGAAAATCCCATTCTCCTCGCCGCGTATATGTGCGGTGTTCCCGCTTACTAATATACTCGGTGTAAACATAAAAAACTTAAGTCATTTATTGTAATTTTTTAAATTTATTTTTAATTTTAGTACGTACCAACAAGAAAATCCGCCTTGCTATTGCAAAACGGATTTTATATCGTACATTATTAAAGCGATAAATATTTATACTATTTGTATATATACTCGCCTTTTATTAATTTGCTTTTGCCTTGCTGCCAAGGCTTGCTATCTTTTATTTAAGCAGCTGTAATACCTGCTGCGGCTGTTGGTTTGCCTGTGCAAGCATGCTCTGTGCCGCCTGTGCAAGAACATTATTCTTTGTAAATGCCATCATTTCCTTTGCCATGTCTGTGTCGCGGATACGGCTTTCGGCGGCGGTCATGTTTTCGGTGGTGGCGGTAAGGTTATTAATGGTATGCTCTAGACGGTTTTGTATTGCGCCAAGGTCTGCCCTTGTGCCGGAAACTGTATTTATCGCGGCTTTGATTTTATCTATAGCTTTGGTTGCGCCCGCCTCTGTGGATACGTCCGCATCGGCAAGCGACAAAGATTTAGTATCCATACTATTTACAGATACCATTACGCGCTGTGACGCCGTATCGCCTATTTGCAAGGATAAACCAATGCCTGTAGAGGCTATGGTGGCAGGATCGAATATTGTTTTTGCATCTGTGGTGGTGGTTAATTTAAGCACGCTGTCTGCTGACGTCGCACCGTCTGTAGCCGCTAAATATCCATCAAGGCCTTTCTTACTAACCCCCGCTGCAGATATCTGTGTTGCCATATTAGCAATT
>JAVWZM010000074.1:0-9910 GCA_036661035.1 Oscillospiraceae bacterium | reverse complement strand
AAATGTGGGCGATAGCGCATTGTTTTTGCTTGTTTCTGCGTAATTTATTGCCGTTTTTACCTGTGCCGAGGAAAGGGGCTGTACATATCTAAGGCTTACACCACCGCCGATAAATTCAAGGCTTAGTGCCGCCTTAAAGGAACATAAGGCAAGGGCGAAAACCACTATGGCGCATATTATTTTTTTGGCTTTCATTGACCTATCCTCACCCGTGCGCCATTGGAAAGCGGCTTATCGGCACCACTAACTACAAGGCTTTTGGAAGTAAGCGCGCCTGTAACAGCAGCTTGCGTTGCACCGCGCTTTTCTACATTTACAGCAATGCGTACCAATACATTTTGTGCGCCCAGCACTGTGCTTTGATCCTCGATAATATATACAAAATTGCCTTTAATGTCTTGGTTTATGGCGGTGCTTGGCAGGCAAATTTCGTGGTGGGTTTTAGATAAGGTGATTTTTCCGTCGGCAATGCCGCCTTTCCATTTATCGCCCTTTAAGCGCACAGAACACTCGGATGTATTATTTGGCAATAATTTTACCGTGGTAAGCTTTGTGCTTTCTTTTACGCCGTTTTGCTCCACTGTAATATCCCAAGATATATTTGCATTTTCGGTTTCTTCCTCCGGTAAAATAAATGAAAATAAATATCCGCCCTCACTGCTTGCGATGCCGCAAGCCCATTTGCCGCTTATTTGCCCCTCGGTAAGGGCAAGGCTGCGCACAGCACCGCTGATAGGCGCTTGCAATTTGCCATCTGCTTTTTGCAAAGCTGTAAGGGCGTTTAAATCGCTCTTTTTCTCTTTTATATTAAGGGAGAGGATATTTGCCTCGGCAAGGTTAGATGAAGCTGTAGTTGTTGCTGTCTTTTCAGCTGCATTATATCCGCTTATTGCGGCGTTTCTCGCCGCCTCTGCCACCTCTGCTGCGCGAAAGGCGGCATTTACTTTTTGCTCTGCCGCTGCTATTGCGTCTGCATTTGGCACTGCCTGTGCTTTTAGCGCGGATAATTCATCTTGCGCGGCGGCGTAATCTTGATACGCATAGTCGAGTGCCTTTTGCGATGCCGCAGCGGCGGAGCTGTCTATGGCAGGCTGTTGGCGCAGCTGGCTTTGCTGCTGGGCTAATTGCGCTATCAGCGCTTTTTCCATAGATATTTTTGCGGATATTTCTTCCATGTCAAACACGGCGATAGCATTGCCATTTTCTATGTATTCACCGTTTTTTATGGGTACGGATAAAACCATAAGCCCCTCAAAAGCCGTTACAGGCACACTGCCTGCCGCCGCAACCTGCCCTGTAATGTCGATTTGCCTTGTGATTACACCATTTGCAGGTGAAACCGTGGCAACAGTTGGCATGGTGGCACCTGACATGGCGCGCGCGGCAACAGTCAAAATAAGCATAATGGCGAAAAAACGAATAATGTTAAAAAATGCCTTTTGCTGATGCATATCAGAAAATTTAGGCATGTGGATATCCGATAATTTTTTCATGGTCAAATTCTACTCCTTTAGCCCTGCGCTTTGTATGCCAAGCTCTAAATATTTTTGCCCAAACAAAAAAATAAGCACCGCAGGCATAAGCATAATAAGGCATGCCGCCATGGCAGAGCCAAGGCTTTGTGCGGAAACATAGGGCAAATATAACGAAAGCGGCCAAATCGCCTTATTTTTCAGGAATATCATGGGCTGCTCCAGCATATTCCACGCCTCTAAAAACCCAAGCACCATTGCAGACAAAATGCCCGGCACGCCAAGGGGCAAGCCTATGCGCAGAAAGCTTTTCACCCTGCTTGCACCGTCTATTTCCGCCGCTTCCAATAGGGCATAGGGCACAGCGTCAAACCCTTTTGCCATTATAAACACAGGAAAAGCAGAAAATATTCCTGGCAAAATTATCGCCCATATGCTGTCCAGCAAATGCAATTTGTCAAGCACTATATAGCTAGGCACCATAGTGACGCCAAAGGGCAATAGCATAAGCACAATGTATAAGCCAAACAGCGCTCCGCGCCCTTTAAAGCGAAAGCGTGATAACGCCCATGCCGCAGGCGCACCGATGAAAAACTGCCCTATAAGCTGTGGCAATACCATAATGACGGTGTTCCAAAACATTACAAAAAATTCTGGGCTGTCAAATAAAAGCTCCACTATATTTGCAAGGCTTGGCTCTTGTGGCAGCAATGGAAGGTGTACATAGCCGCCGCCCGAAAGCACTGCGCCCATAGTGCGCATTATTTCGCCCTTGCTCATAAAAGCGCAGGAAAACATTTCCCATAGCGGCCACCACACCATTAATGCAGGTAAAATCAGTAGTAATGTGGTGAATAAATGTTTCTTTTTCATCTGTTATCACCCTTGCGCAAAAGGTGCTGAAAGGGCAAAAGTAATACCAAAAGAGCCAATGCCACCACTATTGCCGCCGCAGAAAGTCGCCCCATATCAAGGCTTAAAAACCAGTTGTTAAACAAATGCTGTAAAAGGTAGATGCTTTCGTGTGGGTAAGCACCTGCCACCAGATACGCCTCGCGGAAAACCTTAAAGGTGTTTAATATGCTCAGCACCCCTGTAAGCCCGAGGGTGGGTAAAAGACAGGGCAAAGTAATGCGGCAAAAGCTTTGCCACGGGCTTGCGCCGTCTACAGCGGCGGCCTCGTAAAAGGTATCGGGAATACCGTCAATGCCTGCAAGCCACAAAATCATGTCGTAGCCGCTGTTTTTCCATAAATAAGTGGCAATCAATACCCAAAACGCGGCATTTGTACCCATAAAATCAATATTATCTATACCAAGGCTGTGCAAGGCACTGTTTATAATGCCGTTATTTGCAAAAAGCACTTGCCATAAAAGCACAATGCTTGCCACAGGCACAGCCATTGGCAAAAGATAGCTTGTCTTGAAAAGCTTTTTACCGCCCTTTGCCTTTCGCACCAATAGTGCAAGGGCAAGGCTTGCGCATAGCAAAAGCGGTACACATATGCACAAAAACCGCGCCGTGTTATAAGCGGCAAGGCGAAAAGCATCATTGCCAAAAATGGAAATATAGTTTGCAATGCCGACACCTTGCGTGCCCATTGCGTTTGTAAAGCTGCGGCGTATCGTTTCAACAAAGGGCGCAAGCAAAAACATCGTTACTCCAAGTAGGCTTGGCAAAAGGAATACAGCCGCCGCGCGCCCCTCGCCGCGTCGGCTGTGGTTTGTATAAATTTTCAATTCAGTTCACCATTACACCCCAAATAAACTATCTTATAATTCTGTTTAAATTCAGGGATAGCTCGTTTATACTTATCAAACTCTAAAGCACTCGACTTGGAGCTTGACGAGCATTAATCACCCATATATCGCAAAGGATTTACACATAAGGCGTGCCTATTATAGCGTTATTCTCTTTCGGATAGATATAGCGCAAGGTCTTTTTCTACTCCGCTTACTGCATCGGATATAGTTTCACTGCCCTTGCACAGAGCCTCGGCATGGGCGAAAACTTTGCCGTATACCGCCGCATTTATCATTATAGGTGTTTTAAGCTTTGCAATCAGCCCGTTAATATCGCCCTTGTAAGTAAATCTTTCAGTATCCTTGCTATTTTGCTTTATGCTTTGGGCAAGGGCGTCTGCCAACACAGGCATGCCGTCACCGTTAAAGGTGCCTTGCGCTTTATCGGAAAATAATATTTTCACAAAATCTATGGCGGCATCTATTTTAGCACTGCCAGCCCTTACACCTACCATGCAAGACGGGAAATACGCGCCCTCGCAAAGCCCGGGCTGTATCACTGCATTTCGCGGAGTTTTGTCAATGCCTTTATCGGCGTTTTGCCAAATGCCGCTAGTGAGCAAGGCAGGCGTTTTCATGGTTTCTCTGCCATATTTAGCCCGTTTTACCTGTGTATATTCAAGGCCGCAATCGTACATTTCCACTGTGTCGCCGCCACTGCCTAAGGTAATGCCGTTATATTCCTGAGCAGTTCGATATTCGCTAATGCCGTAATAATCGCTTACGGATTTTATAAACCCAAACATTTCCTCCACTGCGGCGTTATCTACCTTGCCGCTTTTCACAAGGGCGGGCGCACAGGAATTAAGGGCGAAATCTACAAGCTGGCTTATGCTCATAAAAGAAAGGGCATAGGGCTTTGTGTCCTTGGGTGCGCTGTAATAGCCCTCATCTGCATAATTAATATCAGGGCGTTTGGGGCACGCCAAAATCTCTTTTTGCAATGCGTCAAGACTACGAAGGTTTTCTACTTCACCTTGCTTGCCGAAAATGACAGGCACGGCAAACCGTGCGGGCATCACAAACGCACCTTTATCGCTTTTGAACGGTGCTGTAATATTAGGAACAAGGGCGTCTAGCGGTATGGCTTTAGATAAATCCGCAAGTATGCCTTTTGCAATGTACGGGGCGTAGTCCACACCGTCCATTATCAGCAAATCAGGCCCTTTGCCGGCAAGCAGCTCTGTGTTAAGGCTGCGCAATGCGTCCTCCTTGGCGGTGCGCTTTGCGCCCTCGTCCATATCTTTACCGTTTACGGATATTTGATAATCCACGGTAAGCTGTGGATTATTTTTGGAATAGTTCACTACCGCCGCACGTATCGAGGGGATATCCTCAAGGGACCATATTGTTAGCTTATCGCTGTTTTCCATAGGTAGGGTTTCGTCAAAATGATATCGATAATAAGTAAAACCATGGTCATCATTGCTTGTGCCAAAGCTGTCTTGCACTATAAAATCGCCGTTTGCGGCAATAGCTAAAGTATAGGCGCTGTGGTTTTCAAGCGTAAAAGAAAGCCCTGCACCGTCCACCACGTTTTCTACGATGCTGCCGCCCTTTGCCACACGGTATATGCCGCCGTCTGCCGCAAAATAATAGTTGCCGTCTTTATCGGTGGTGGCGGCATATGCACCTTGGGCGTCAGGTACATTTGGCAAAATAGTGTTGGTGGTGCTATCTTTTTCTATGGATATTAGGCTGCGCCCGTCTTTGCCGAATGGCATTAAATACATGCGCTCGCCATCTGTGGCAACGCAGGGCATAACAACGACTGTAGACATGATGCCGCTGTCGCTGTCTTGCGGATTTGTATTGCCGATTTTGCTTAATGTTTCGGTGGAAAACAGTGCGCCCTCGGCGTCGCTAAAGCTGCCGTCTGCAAGGCGCGTGGTAGCCTTTTCAAAATAAAAAACATCGTCGTTAATAAACATAAAGCGAGATGCACTTTCGTAATTTTCAAAAGCAGAAGATAGGTCAATCTGCTTTAATTCGCCATTTGGCGTTTGCAGCCAAGTGGTGCGTGTGCCTTTCACGTCTGCCATGCTTTGCAGTAGCATGGTACCGTTTGGCGACATTGCCACCATAAACACAGTACCGCCTACCTTTTCGTTCCAGCTTGGTATTTCGTCTTGCCATGTTTTGCCGTTATCTTTAGAAACAAGCTTATGCATCTTGCTTTTACCAAGCTCTTCGGCGGTATTCATATTGTCGAGGGCAAACATTACAAGGCTGCCGTCTTGCATAAGATAAGGCGCATTTTGTGCAGACGCATTTTCAATAGGCAGCTTTATTTCGCTTTCTATCCACCGCCCCATGGCAACGTTTGTGCCGGCTCCGCTTGCAGATGCTGCGCCTGCGCTTGGCTTTTGAGCATTTTTTTCGCATGCCGTCATACTAATCAGCATGGCTGCACTTATAATTAAGCTTAAAATTCGTTTCATTCTTTTTGCCCCTTTGTTTTAGGATAATATTATCATAGCAAATCAATCTCAAAATCGCATCTAAATAAAAAATATCTTTTTAAGCCTATTTTGAGGAAAGTATGGTAAAATTAATAAAACAAGTCTGCGGACATGTTTATTAAAAAGCTTATCCTATGTGCGTGCTATAGCACATGCATAATTAATTTTAATGGGGCGAATATATGAGGGTGTTGATAATAGAGGACGATAAAGAGCTATGTGCCGCACTATGCGCAGGGCTTGGTACTGTCGGCTTTAGCACGGATTGCTGCCATGACGGCGTGGACGGCCTTGAATATCTGTGCAGCAAAATATACGATGCCTGCTTATTGGACAGAATGTTGCCGGGGCTTGACGGGCTTATGCTACTTAAAAAGGCGCGTGGGCAGGGCGTGGAAACGCCTGTGTTGATGCTAACCGCCCTTGGGCGCATTGGCGACAGAGTAGACGGGCTTGAAGCCGGCGCAGACGATTACCTTACAAAGCCATTCGACATGCGAGAATTAACTGCTCGCATACGCGCCCTTGTGCGCAGACCTGTTGGCATGGAGCAAAAAGAGGGCATTAAATGCGGTAATACAGTGCTACGCCAAGGGGAGCTTTTGCTAAGCGGGCCTCTCGGGGAGGTAAGCTTGTCTAAAACAGAATGTGGGCTTTTAGAGGTGCTTTTTCGCAATTTTGGCAAGCTACAAAACCGCGAAATACTTTTATTACGGGTGTGGGGGCAAGACACGGAGGTAGACGACGGCAGCCTAGATAGCTATATTTATTTTGTACGCCGCCGCCTAGAGGCAGTGGGCGCGGATATCCGTGTAGCTACGGTGCGCGGCAGCGGATATCGCATGGAGGATAAAACATGATTAAGGCGCTGCGTCTGCGGCTTACAGCTATGTTTACGGTGCTTATTTCCCTTATTTTAATAGGGGCAATGGCTACCGCGTTTTTCATGGCAGGAGAGCAGTATAAAATCGGCGAGCAATTGCGCCAAAGCAAATATATATCTGCCGTTACAGAAAAGCTTTCGGCAAAAACAGCTGTAAGCGATAAATGGCTCGCCATGCAGGAAATAAGCGCGCAAGCGATAATTCATGTAGAGGACGGCGCAGCGCCGCTGCATTTTAAAGGCTCATATGCGCCGCTAACCTCACGTGAGGAATTGATACAAAAGGCAAAAAACAAGCACGGCGAAGTATTAAATATAAATAGTAATGGCGAAAAAGCCCATTATGCCAAGGATAATGCGCAAATGGATTTTAACATAAAGGGCGCATATGGCGACGAATACACAGCAAAAATATTACCGCTAAAAACAGGCGATGACAAGGCGGCAACGCTGTATATTATTTTTAACACAGCACATGTAAAAGCGGATTTATATAAAATATTGGCGAGCTATATTCTTATTACCACCCTTGGCGTCATACTTATATGCGTTATTTCGTGGATTTTAACAGGGCTTGCCACGCGCCCCACCGCCAAAGCCATGGCGCGCCAAAACGAATTTGTAGCGTCTGCCGGCCACGAGCTGAGAAATCCCATTGCCGTGATAACCGCCAGCCTGCAAGCTGCTATGGGGGAAGATTTGCCGCAAAGCACAGCAAAGGCGTTTATAAATACCGCTGTTAGCGAGGCCGAAAGAATGGCAAGGCTGACGGAAGATTTGCTCTTGCTTGCAAGCGGCGATGCTTTGGCTATGCGCCTTGAAAAGCAAGCGTTGCAGCTTGATACCCTTTGCATTGAGCTGTACGAGGGCTTTCACCTACTTGCGACGCAAAAGGGACACACCCTTGCTTTGCATCTGCCCGATGCGCCACTGCCGACAATAAATGCCGATAAAACGCGACTTTTGCAGCTATTGGGCGCGCTTGTTTCAAACGCTGTGGAGCATACCCGAAACGGCACTGCAATAGAGATTATAGCCGTGCAAAGTAAATACAACGTAAAAATAAGCATAAAGGATAATGGCGAGGGCATACCCGAAGAAGAAAAAGAAAAAATTTTTACACGGTTTTATAAGGCGGACAAAAGCCGAAGCGATAAAACGCATTTCGGCCTTGGCTTATCCATAGCAAAGGAGCTGGCGCAGCTGCACGGAGCAAAGCTTTGCCTTGCATACAGCGGAGAAAAAGGCACCTGCTTTACTTTGACGTTACCAAAGTGATTTCAGTAAGCAAGGAAAATAAAATGCGCAAAAAATCTATAAAACCCGAAACAAAGATGTTCTTACATAGAACGCCATGTCACAATTTTTCTTTTATGTGACTGCCCAAACATTCGACAAAGAGCCGATATAACACAAAAATCCGCTTAGAAACGACTTGTGAAGTCATTATCAAAGCGGATTTTCTTGATATTAAGTTTTTCGGCTCGCCATATTACTATTAGAAAATGCAAAAGCTGTTTTAGTTTTTGCTTTATGTGCGTGCCATTGCACGCGCATATAAATTGAAATAAAAGCTTTATTAAAAACACTGTTCATCTATATGCCTTCGCGCGTGTACGATTAAAACTATATGGTTGCGCTCACAAGCTCATCATGGCTCAAGGCTGAAAGCTTTTCCGCCTTTGCGGCATCTATGCCCATAGCCTTTGAAATGCGCATGCCATAGTCTGCGTCTGCTTTAAAGCAATGTGCGGCGTGACGGTATTTAATATTTTCCGTAACGCTTGCAATATTGCGGGCAGTGTTGTCTATAAGCACCGCCTTTTGCTCCTCGCTCATTATGCGATAAAGGTCGCCGGCTTGGTAGAAGCAATCGTCGGTTGGATCGTCCTTTGGCTCGTAGGCGTCCATGTCACCGCACAATTGCAACGGCGGCTCGCGCAAGGACGCTTGCTGCTCCCATTCGCCAAAGCTGTTTGGCGCGTAGCCCTTTGTTGCGCCATAGTTGCCGTCCACACGCATCATGCCGTCGCGGTGATAAGCATGCACAGGTACTTGCGCTTGGTTTACAGGGATTTGGTCGCTGTTTACCCCAAGGCGATAACGCTGCGCGTCGCCGTAGGCAAAAAGTCGCCCTTGTAAAAGCTTGTCAGGAGATAGGCCAATGCCCGGCACAACGTGAGATGGGCTGAACGCGGCTTGCTCTACCTGTGCAAAATAGTTTTCGGGGTTGCGGTTAAGCTCCATCATGCCCACTTCGATAAGTGGGAACTGTTTCTGGCTCCACACCTTTGTTACGTCAAAAGGATTTTCTTTATATGTGCGTGCGTCAGCCTCGCTCATTACTTGAATACACATTTTCCATTTAGGAAAATCGCCTTTTTCGATAGAATTAAACAAATCTGCTTGGTGGCTTTCTCTGTCCATACCAACTACTTTTTCTGCCTCGGAATCGGTAAGGTTTTTAATGCCCTGCTGGGTTTTGAAATGGAATTTCACCCATGTGCGCTCGCCTGCATCATTGTAAAGGCTGAAGGTATGGCTACCAAAGCCGTGCATGTGGCGATAAGAGGCAGGTATGCCTCTATCCGACATAACAATAGTAACCTGATGAAAAGCCTCAGGCAGCATTGTCCAGAAATCCCAGTTGTTTTGCGCAGAACGCATATTCGTTTTAGGATCGCGCTTTACAGCGTGGTTTAAATCCGAAAAATGCATAGCATCGCGCAAAAAGAACACAGGTGTGTTGTTGCCAACTAAATCCCAGTTGCCTTCTTCGGTGTAAAATTTCATTGCAAAGCCGCGTATATCTCGCTCGGCATCAGCCGCGCCACGCTCGCCTGCCACTGTGGAAAAGCGAACGAAAACATCTGTTTTTTTACCTATTTCGCTAAAAATCTTAGCCTTTGTGTACTTGCTAATGTCGCTTGTTACCGTAAAAGTGCCAAATGCGCCCGAACCTTTAGCGTGCATACGCCTTTCAGGTATTACCTCGCGGTCAAAATGCGCAAGCTTTTCCATTAGCCATAAATCTTGCATTGCCACAGGCCCGCGTGGGCCGGAAGTAAGGGAATTGTGGTTTTCTGCCACAGGTGCGCCTACCTCGTTTGTTAAAAGTTTCTTATCCATTGCATACCTCCTATAATCATTTAATGTATTTGTTTTAATAACATCTACTAATTAGGATAATATACTGTTAATATAGCTTTGTCAATATATTTTTATAAAATAAATTTTATAAAATTTACGTCAAGTTTGTTTTGCTTTTTATATATGACAGTGCTTTATTCT
>JAVWZM010000073.1:0-10060 GCA_036661035.1 Oscillospiraceae bacterium | reverse complement strand
TCGATGCAAAAATGAACTGCTTTTCCTTTGGCGTCCCCTGCGGGGATAGGCTCGCTTTGCTCGCCAACTGCCAAATGTGTGGAGCGGATTACGGGACTCGAACCCGTCGCCTTCTGCTTGGGAAGCAGACGCTCTACCGGATGAGCTAAATCCGCAAGCAGATATGCTTGCGTAAATTACACAGTAAAAATTGCTACTAGTACATTTTAACGAATAGCCGGTGATTTGTCAAATACTTTATTTTGTTTTTTTGTATTTTATTTTAGTTAATTCCCCAAAGCAAGCTCCATAGCAGGAAAACAGTGGAACTTACTTTGAAAATCAATCTGTATTTTATTTGAATTTCTTTTTTTGAAAACAAGAAAATTTGCGAGAAACTTTTAATCATTTATCAAAATTGCAATAAAACTGTTTAAAATGCATAAGAAAAATTATACTAAAATTTTACAATTCTGAAATAAGTTTAGTTAAAACATACGAAGTTTTACATTTATCGACTATAATTGCGTTTTAAGCAAAATTTGTCATTGCAAATAAGGGTAAACAAATGTTACAATTCAAAATACACACATACCGAGTGCTGTAAAAGCTGAGAGTCTTATAGCGGAGGAATTTTTTTCATGACGTATAAAAGAACAAACAAAGGCGTGTGCTCCCTATACACCGAAGTGGAGCTTTCTGAAGATGGCATTATCGAAAAATTATCAGTAGTTGGCGGCTGCAATGGAAATTTAAAGGGCATAAGCACCCTTGTTGTAGGTATGAGCGCAGAAGACGCTATAGCTCGTCTTGAGGGCATAACCTGCGGCAACAAAAAAACATCGTGTCCCGACCAAATTGCAATTACTTTACGCGAAGCACTTGCACAATAAAATTATTATTAAACAAAACGCCATTGCGATTTATTTCGCTTTGGCGTTTTGTTTTGGTTTTAAATATGCTTTCTTGCCTATACTTTATAATATAGCAACTTGACTTATTATTGTCTTTGTATACAACCTTTTGTCAAGTTGCATACAGCAAAGACGAGACTTTAGTAAGACAATCAAAAGTAAAATTGCTGTATAAAAGATAATCAGCGCCTTTTATCGCGAAGCTTCTCCATTAGCTGTGCCAGCTCCTCGGGCGATTTGCCTGCGGCAAAGCTGCTTTCGGGGCGGCTGTTTACTATGCGCTCTATATACAGCTCCACGTCCTGCCTTGCAAATGCCACATCATAATTCTGCGCTAATATTCGGCTTAAAAGCGCAACTGTTTCCTCAGGCAATTCGGCACTGAGCGATGATAAATCAATAAACTGCTTTTGTTCCCGCCTATCCAAAAGCATACCGTACACTCTTGCCATATCCTCGCTGATAAAATGTTGTTTTGTAAGCTTATCAGCACAAAGCTCCAAGGTTTCGGGCGTTTTCAATATTGCCGCAATAAGCTGCTGCTCTGCAAATGCCGCGCCGCGCATTTTATCTCCGCCCTGGGAATATGGCACATTTATCTGCGCGCCTATTCCCTCTTGCAAAAGGCGTTTTTCGCGCTCTTTAATGTTTTTCTTGCTGCGCGCGCGTATGCTTGCCTCAAGCTGGTTTAAAATAGCCTGCTTTGTGATGTCGGTTTCCTGTGCAAGGCGGCCTGCATATACATCGCGTTCGGTGGCTGTAGAGCCTTGCGCCAAAAGGTTAATTGCGTCACGCATATAGCCGATACGCCCGTCCTGCGTGGCAATGTCGTATTTGCTTTTCGCGCGCGAAAGCTCGTATTCTATGGCATTGTCAGAGCCGTCAAGCAACATTTCAAACCGTTCTTTTCCAAAACGTTTTATAAATTCATCAGGATCCTTAGCGTCAGGCAGCGAAAGCACCGATACCTTAATCGGCGACTGTGAAAAAAGCGATATTGCGCGTTTTGTTGCCTTTTGCCCTGCCTCGTCTGAATCGTAGCACAGCACCACCTCATCTGCGTAGTCGGACAAAAGCTTTATCTGCTCGCTTGTAAGCGCCGTGCCGCAAGCGGCTACCGCCGTGGTAAATCCGGCTTGATGCATCGCTATAACGTCCATATATCCCTCGCAAAGAATATATCGCCGCAATGGAGATTTTTTTGCAATATTCAGCGCAAACATCGCTTTGCTCTTTTTATACAATAAGGTTTCGGGGCTATTGATATATTTGGGCTTTTCGTCTCCAAGATTTCGCCCGCCAAAGGCAATAACATTTCCGCGCAAATCGAAAATAGGTACCATTACGCGGTTGCGGAATACATCATATAGACTGCCCTTTTCGCTGCGTTTTATTATTCCCGCCTCTAAAAGCTCTTCATCTGTATAGCCAAGGGAACGCATATGCTCGCCTGTAAGGCGAAAATCGTTTGGCGCAAAGCCAAGGCCAAACCTGCGAATGGTAGCGTCCGACAATCCGCGTCCGCGCCAATATCTGCGCGCATCTGCGCCATTGTCGCTGTTTAAATATTCGTGATAAAACCGCGCGACGTCTTTATTTATAGACACAATCCGCGTGCGCAAATGCCCTTGCTTGTCGTCTTCCTCAGGCAGCGGCATGCCTGCGCGTGTGGCAAGCAGCTTTACCGCCTCTATGTAATCGAGATTGTTTATCTTTTTAACAAAATTTATCACATCTCCGCCGGCTCCGCAGCCAAAGCAATAAAAGGACTGGGTTTCGGGATATACCACAAATGACGGAGTTTTTTCGTTATGAAACGGGCACAGACCTGTGTGTGTGCGTCCGCGATGCCTTAGCTGCACATATCCGCCGATAACGTCGGTAATGTCATTTCGCTGTACAAGCTCGTAAATATAATTCTCGGGTATTATCGCAAACGCCCCCTTTTCGGTTAATTTTCATCATATATTTTCGCAAGGCAATAAAATCCGCACTGCAATTATCCGGTATTAACAGACTTTTCTACAGCACCTGCCATTTTTTCGGAATAAATAAATTTTCAAATGTGTGCATGGCAAATTCGTCGCTCATGCCCGAAATATAATCCGACACGGCACGATGCATGCCCTCTGCCTCGTATATTTCTCTATAAAACTGCGGCATAGCATCTGTGTTTTTGCAAAAATACTCGTACAGCTCCGCAATTAATTTTTCTACCTTTAGCTCCTCTTTTTTGGCTATTTTGTCCACATAAACAGTATTATACATAAAATTTTTAAGGGCAATATACTGCTCGTTAATCACGGGAGAAAAGGCAATGCTCTCGCCGCCATGCTCTACCATATCGGTAATCATGGTGGTAATGCGCCGCGATTTTGTGTTGCCAAGCACCTTTGTAATATCGCTCGGTATATCCTCGGCACAAAGCACACCTGCCGTGATAGCGTCTTCTATATCATGGTTCATATAGGCAATATGGTCGGCATAGCGCACAATACAGCCTTCCCGTGTTTTTGCAAAAGCACCTTTGGTATGGCAAATAATGCCGTCGATAACTTCATAAGTAAGATTAAGGCCTTTTCCGCCGTTTTCAAGATGCTCCACCACGCGCGCGCTTTGCTCGTAATGCATAAATCCTTCGGGATTTAGCGCGTTTAACGCGCGTTCACCCGCGTGGCCAAAAGGCGTATGCCCTAAATCGTGCCCTAAGGAAATCGCCTCTGTCAGATCTTCGTTTAATCGCAAAGCTCTTGCTATAGTTCTGGCTATTTGGCTTACCTCTAAGGTATGTGTAAGGCGTGTGCGATAATGGTCGCCCTCAGGCGAAAGAAAAACCTGTGTTTTTTGCTTTAATCTGCGAAAGGATTTGCAGTGGATAATTCTGTCTTTATCACGCTGAAAAACAGGGCGTAGTGGGCATTGCTCCTCAGGGGTTTTGCGCCCCTTGCTGTTTGCGGATAGCATTGCATAAGGAGAAAATGTGTTTCGCTCTATTTGTTCTGTGGTTTCACGAATAGTCATGCTTTATGCCTCCTACAATAAATAACGAATTATGCGCATACGCAAAGCATTTACGTCATCGTATAAAAATAGCTCTGTAAACTATATACGACGCAGAAAGACAAAATCCTTTAATTTTTATAAACTTTCGCAAAATTAATCACTAAACGCTTATTTTTTTGAAATTTCAGCTATACAAATGCAATAACGCACTCATAAAGACAAAGTTTCAGCAAGCAAGTTCTTTATCTTATTATGTTAAAACTGTCGCGACAGTTTCAACCCTGCATGTGCGATAGCGCACTAGTATAAGCTTTTTCAACAAACATGGCTTTAGCCTTATTCATTAAAATGCCGTGTAAAACGGCTTTGAAATTGTATAATCTTCTTTGCCTCGGCAAATTTCGCGCAATTGGCATAAAAGCTCCGTTTCGCTGCCGCTTGGCATAACAAAAGAAAGCAGAACCATATCTGTAAATTGCGCAGGCTCGCTTTTGGCACCGCTTGCGTCTACAAGCTGTTTTATAATATCAAAAAGTGAATAATCTATTTTTATGCTTATCTGCACACATGGCGTAATTACCGCCGTTCCTGCTTTGGCAAGTGCCGCCTTTGCCGCCTCGGTATACGCGCGTACAAGTCCGCCTGTGCCAAGCAATGTGCCGCCAAAATAGCGCGTAACCACCACAATGCAGTCCGTAAGCTTTGCATGCAGTATAGCGTCAAGTACAGGCATGCCCGCGGTTTTAGTAGGCTCGCCGTCGTCGCTATAGCGCGTGCGCGCACCCTCCCGCAGAACATAGGCGTATACATTATGGGTTGCCGTGCGATGCAGCACCCTGCGGCTGTTTAAAAAATCTATCGCCATTTCTTCAGTATCCGCAAAGGCTGCCGCCGCTATAAATGCCGATTTTTTCTCTTGTATTTCACACTCGGCGAAAGCCGCCACTGTATTGTAAGGCTGCATATTTTACTCCTTTATACAGATATTGGAATTAGCTGCATTAAATTGGTTTCTAAAAGCCAATGGCTTTTACAGATAAGAAAAAAAGGGCAGTTTCGCAACCGCCCTTTTGATATTCAAATACTATTCGCTCAAATTAAAACGCTTTTTAAACCTGTCAACACGTCCGCCGGTATCTACCAGCTTCTGTTTGCCGGTATAGAAAGGGTGGCATTTGGAGCATACTTCCACATGAATATCCTTCTTGTTTGAGCGCGTTTGTATCACTTCGCCACAGGCACAAGTAATGGTAGCGTCCTCATACACAGGATGAATACCTTCTTTCATTTCGGTTCACCTCTTTCTACTTAGTTCACAATGCTTAAGTATCATAACATAAAGCTTTAAAAAAAGCAATAAGTTTTTCAAACAAATATCATGTTTTTATAAATAATATAATTTTTATACGCATTATTTTACCAGCGGCGCCACTGCCTGCGCCAGTTGAATACGCATTGCGTCTGCCTCTGCAAGGGTTTTTCCGCTTGTGGAATAATACACTTTTATTTTCGGCTCAGTGCCGGACGGGCGCACTATAACGCTTGCGCCGTTTTCAAGCCACCAGATAAGCACATTGGCGGCAGGCAAATTTATTTGTTCTTCCTTGCCTGTAATATTATCTAGCATAACATGTGTTAAATAGTCTGCCGAGCGCACTATTTTAAGCTCTGCAAGTTCTTTTGGCGGTACACTTCGCAAAGACGACATTATTTCTTTCATCTTATCCATGCCTGATAAGCCTGCAAATTCCAGCGAATCTACCTTGTGCAGCCAGCGCCCGTATTTTGCATAAATTTCTTGCAAGGCTATCAAAACGCTTTTACCGATAGATTTATAATAAGCTGCCATCTCGCAAATAAGCATGCTTGCAACCACAGCGTCTTTATCGCGCACATAAGTGCCCGAAAGATAACCGTAGCTTTCTTCAAAGCCAAACACAAAGCGTTCTGCCTCGCCTTTTTCTTCCAAAAGATGTATTTGCTCACCTATATATTTAAAGCCTGTAAGCACATTAATAGGCTCTACGCCGTAATTTTTAGCCACCATATCCGCAAGGCAGGTGGAAACAAGGCTCTTCACCATAATCGGGTTTTTAGGCATTGTGCCATTTTCGATACGCGCAGCGCAGATATAATCGAGTAGCAACACGCCCACTTCGTTGCCGGAAAGCAGCTCATAACCGCCCTTTTCGTTTCTGACGGCAATGCCTACGCGGTCCGCGTCCGGATCTGTGGCAAGCATTAAATCTGCATTCAGCTTTTCAGCAAGGGCAAGCCCCAGTGATAATGTTTCGCGTATTTCGGGGTTAGGGTACGGGCAGGTCGGGAAGTTGCCGTCCGGATGCTCTTGCTCGGGTACAACGGTAATATCCGTAATGCCTATATCCGCAAGTATGCGGCGTACAGGCACGTTTCCGCTACCGTTAAGCGGGCTGTACACAAGCTTTAGCCCCGCTTTGGCGCATAGGCCCTTTCGCACGCTCTGAGCCTTGATATTCTCATACAAGGCCTCTATTACATCTTGCTCTATAAATTTAATGCTGCCGTTTGCAACGCCATCTTCAAAAGCTATCAGCTTAACATCTTCAAACACATCTGTTTTAAGCATTTCGGCATATACGGTATCTGCGGCTTCGCTTGTCATTTGGCAGCCATCTGCACCATATGCCTTGTAGCCATTGTATTTGGCAGGGTTATGGCTTGCTGTAACCATAATTCCGGCATCGCAATGCAGATATCTTGTAGCAAAGGAAAGGGCCGGTACAGGCATAAGCTCTTTATATATATGCACCGTTATCCCGTTTGCGGCAAGCACCGAGGCGGCGTTTTGTGCAAACAAATTGCTTTTAATTCGGCTGTCGTAGGATATCGCCACTGCTTTTTCGCCTTTTGTGGATAAAAGATAATTGGCAAGCCCCTGTGTTGCCTTTCGTACCATGTATATATTCATGCGATTTGTGCCGGCACCCAAAACGCCGCGCAAGCCTGCCGTACCAAATTCCAATTCCACGGCAAAACGGTCGTTTATTTCACTTTCAACTCCATGTATGCTTAAAAGTTCCGGCTTTAAGTCTTTATCATCTATAGCTTGAGAAAGCCAACGTTCATATTGTGTGTTAGGCATAAAAAATCCCTCGTTTTCATTTTTATACAGAGCAGATAATTGGGTTTTAGCACAAAACCGCTATTACTCTACACCTTATGTATATAATAAAGCTGTACACGCTCAATGTCAAGGTTTGCAAATATTATATCTTTTTTGTGTAAATTATCATTATTAACGCGTTTTTTTGCTATTTTTTGGGTAAATGTGTTGTCTTTTTGCATTGTTTGTGCTATTCTTCTATGTATAAACTATTATTTATAGGAGGCATGGTTGATATGAGGCAAAGCAAGCTAAAAGCAAAGCCTTCTGCCGTTATTATACTTATAATACTTTTTGCATCAATAATAACAAGCATAGTTTCATATCGCCATCTTTTGGAAAACGATTTATCGTCTGCCAGCTGCGATACACTCAGCAATGTGCTAGAGCAGCAGCAGTATTCCATGAACACAAAGCTGCTAGACCAAAGCGAAGCTATCGCCACTTATGCAAGCTTGCTTTCCAATACGGGCAGCGACGCAAACAGCATTGTTGAAAACATTAAAATTATGGCAAATAGCTCCTCTTTCGATTTTGTATCTTATGCAGATGAAAGCGGCAACGCCATCGAAAACACCGGAACCAGCTTAAATATATCCGACAGAGATTATTTTAAGCGTGCCATTAAAGGCGAGTTTGTTATTTCAGATCCTGTTGTTTCCAAAACCACCCACAAGGATATTATTACTTTTTCCGCACCTGTACGTACAGGTAGCGAAATTACAGGCGTTTTGGTTGGTGTTTACGATGCGGCAAATTTATCCTCTTTGCTTATGCCCACCTTCTCCGGCAAGGGCTTTACTTTCGTAACCAGCAGTGACGGCGTAGTTATTCTTAAAACGCAAACAAACAACAGCTTATCGCTGTATACAAATTTATTCAATACGCTAAAAGACATGAAGGTATATGAACACGACAATGTAGGCAACATTGAATCTAATGTAAAATTCGGTAAAAGCGGGCATATATCGTTTATGCTTAACAGCAAAAAGCATTTGATGCATTACATGCCCGTCGGCATTAACAATTGGTACATCTTCTCCGAGGTATCTCAAGACATTATTTCCGCGCAAAGCACCAGTATAATGAAAAGAACCACAATCCTTGCAGGCGCTCTTACACTAATGTATTTAGTGGTTTTGATTTATATTCTTTTCGATCAAAAAAGGCATGTGTCTGAGCTTTCAAACATTGCATTTAAAGACACACTTACAGGCAAAGCTAACCGCAAAAAGTTTCGCATAGTTGCTGATGAGCTGATAAAGGCAAATCAGCATAAATATGCCTTCGTTATTTTAGATATAGATAAATTTAAAGTGCTGAACGATACTCTTGGATATGAAAACGGCAACCAAACATTGCTTTGCATTGCAAACGCCATTGAAAGCAATGTTTACAATGAAGAATTTTTCGGCAGAGGCGACTCTGACGAATATTACATGCTACTTAAATGCAGTGATAATAAGAGCTTGGAAATTCGCGTAAAACATATTATTTCAGAATGTAAGGCGCAGTTTTCCGCCAATGTCAGCGAATTTTACAATTTAATAATCTGCGCAGGAATTTACGTTATTACAGACGCAAGCGAATCCATAAACACGTACAGCGACAGGGCAAAGCATGCCCAGCAGCTAATCAAAGGCTCTCAGATAAGCACTGTAGCGTTTTACAGCGAGGAAATACGCGAGCATCTTTTGCGAGAAAAACAAATTGAAAACGCAATGTTCAGTGCCCTTGATAACGAAGATTTTATACTTTATTTACAGCCGAAATATACGCTTAACGGCGAAAAAATATGCGGAGCCGAGGCGCTTGTTCGCTGGCGAAATTCCGACGACACCATGATGTACCCAGACGAGTTTATACCTGTTTTTGAAAAGAATGGGTTCGTTATAAAGCTTGATTTTTATATGCTTGAGGCGGCATGTAAATGTATACGAAATTGGATAGATAGCGGGCTTTCGCCTATTCCTATATCTGTAAACTTCTCGCGTTTACATCTTCAAGATGAGCATTTTGTTGAGAAACTGTCTGAAATAGTAAATAAATACGCCATCTCTCCAAGCTTGATAGAAGTGGAGCTTACCGAAAGCACAGTTTTAAATAACGAAGGTGTGCTTATTGATGTGATATCGCAGCTGCACTCATATGGCTTTAGCCTTTCAATAGACGATTTTGGCTCCGGATATTCTTCACTTGGTCTATTGAAAAACCTTGCTGTAGACATTATAAAGCTAGACAGAACATTTTTTGCACAATATTCAGATTTAAGACGCGCTAAAATAGTTATCCACAGCATGATTAGCATGGCAAAGCAGCTTGGCATATATACCGTTGCAGAGGGCGTGGAAACAAAAGAAAACATTGCCCTTTTAGACGAGCTTGGTTGCGACATTGTGCAGGGTTACTATTACGCGCGCCCAATGCCGTCTGATAAATTACAGCCGTTTTTAAGCAAGGATTGTAATGTTTCCGAAGCGCCGCACACATCGCTAAAGCTTACATAAAGTAAAACGCCCCACGGCACATGCCTATAAGCTGCTTTATATATAGCATTCTTTTTGTTTTTAACCAGGGTGAGCCATAAATTCTGGCACACATATTGCATATTTTTAAGTCGCTTTAAGCGATTAAAATAAATACATATAAAGATTGGGAGCTGCAAAATGTTTAAGAAAATTAAAAAAATCAGCACTAAAATTCTACTTCCCACATTGGTTGTTCTCGTATCGGCATTGATTGTTTCAGGTGTGATTTCTGCTTTTTTAAGCTATACCAGCACTATTAACACTCTAGACCAAACCATGACAGAAACAATTACCGTTGCATCTGCGCGTGTAACTGCCGAATTGAATAATTACAAAACGCTATTAACCGAGCTTTCGGGTGTGGTTAAAGCTGTTCCACCCGATAATGTTATTGGGATATTAAACGACGCAACAAAAAGACACGGCTTTGAAAACATAAGCATCACAACCCCCGAGGGCAAAATAGGCGGAACTAATATTGATTTGTCAAG
>JAVWZM010000072.1:0-10450 GCA_036661035.1 Oscillospiraceae bacterium | reverse complement strand
TCTCAAAAAAAGAGAACGGCTCTCTACCGAGGTACTACTCGCAAAGCTTCTCGGCAGAAAGCCGTCCGTCTGCAAATGCTGCGGTTTTGATGGGCTACTGCGAACGGCACTTTCGCCGCCGCTGACTGCTTAATTGAAAACAGCCTTTTTCAGCCTGATTTTAGGTCAGGCTGGCTTTGCTGTACCCATTTTAACGTTTCTGAAAGTGAACTGCCAACTATTTGCTTGCAAAATACCAAGAAACCTTGAAATTTCCTCCGCTTTTTCGAGGAATGGGAGTATACTTTCCCCATAGCTTCTGCAAAATTCCCGGCGGTTAAGTTCAATGACAGTTATCCAACCTTGCGCCCCGAGCCACTGCGGTTCGGGGCGTTTTGCAGGCGCAAGCTCGGATAACTTGCTACTCATAATCTTCTGATGTACTCTATCTTTTTACTTCATAATCAACGGTAAAACTATCATTACAATTCCAAAAAGAGCAAACAGAACTCCGCTCAATTTTGTGTTCTTAATATACAACTCAGATGCCTCATCTGCACTATATGACTTCCATTGTTCTGTCAATTTCCAAATTAAATTTGGTTTCAGATAAACAAAAATCCCTAATACAATAATTACAACCCCACCACAAATCGACCAATACATTTCCTGCCCTCCCTCTAAGTTGATTCAGCGTCACCGCTTTACGCAAAACAGAAATCATATGCAGACCACCATTATAAGCTAAAAAGAAAAGGTTGACAAGTTTCATCTCTGAAATTTGTCAACCTATCTTGGAGCTTCTGAGCGGATTTGAACCGCTGGCCTACTGATTACGAATCAGTTGCGCTACCAACTGCGCTACAGAAGCATATTTAGCAAATTAAGCCTTGTCAAATGCTATAACACATAAGGGCAAGAGAATATCGCTTTGCCATTATACCAAATTATAAGCAGAAAATCAAATGGTTTTTTAGTTTTAGTTTAAATTCGTTTAATGGCATTAATTAATTGCAATAATTAATGCTGCACCGTGCAAATAAATAGCGTATCATATAAATAAATAGGAATTGTGCGTAATTATAACACTCAAGTGTAAAACTGAGTCTAAATTTTCGTAAGGCGCATTAGAATAAGCTTGCACACTTCATTTATATTGTAATATAATGAATATGAGATATGTTATACATAATAGGAGGTCGTAATTATGGGGAATTTGTCACCGCTTGAACTAGCAGGGCTTGGTACCGGCTTTACTTTTTTGATGACAGTGCTTGGCTCAAGCGTTGTATTATTGTTTAAAGGGGAAGTGAAACCGGCATTTCAACGTATATTTTTAGGCTTTGCCGCAGGCGTAATGATTGCCGCGTCGGTATGGAGCTTGCTTATTCCGGCGATAGAAATGGCAGAGGAGCAAGGGCATATTGGCTGGATACCGGCAGCAGGCGGCTTTGTATTAGGCGCGCTATTTCTTTTAGGCTTAGACGCGCTTATGCCGCATTTGCACCCAAATGCAGATAAGGCAGAGGGTGTGGAGTCCAGCTTAAAACGCACTACGCTGCTTGTTTTGGCAGTAACCTTGCACAATATTCCAGAGGGCATGGCAGTGGGCCTTGCTTGCGCTTTAGCTGCCGGCGGTGCGTCTGCCAGTGTTACCACAGCAAGCGCACTTGCACTGGCTATGGGCATAGGCTTGCAAAACTTCCCCGAAGGCGCGGCAATTTCTCTGCCCTTGCGCAAAGAAGGGCTGTCCCGAGGAAAAAGTTTTTTCTATGGCTCGGCAAGCGGAATAGTGGAGCCAATCGGCGGCATAATTGCTGTGATAGTGGCAGGCACGGTTACGCCGTTAATGCCTTGGCTTTTGGCGTTTGCAGCCGGCGCAATGATTTACGTTGTAGTAGAGGAGCTTATACCGGAGGCACATTTGGGCGAACATTCAAACGTGGGCACGCTTGGCGTAATGTTGGGCTTTCTTGTGATGATGGTAATGGACGTAGCACTGGGATAATGCGAATATCTTCACGCTTTACACCGCTTTTGCATAAGCTGATTTAAAAGGCTTGCGCTGAAAGAAGTGATTTATGCGTGAAAATGACCATTGATAAAAAAGTACGTATTAGCATCAATAACATAAGATTATCAGATAAATTTTTAATTGTATTTATGCTTATACTTATGATGCAATTGGGGTATAATTTATTTTCGGATAAAACAGCAACAAGCGAAACTAACGCAATCGACATTGTTGTACGCACTACAACGGCAGCTATTTTCGGCTATTTTGTAAGTTCAAATTTTCAAAATCAAAACAATAACAATCAAGTTCGCCCCAAAATCGGCGACAATATTGCCATGCCTGTTTTAAGCGGTTTTGATACATATAGGGCTAATGCGGATTTTACAGGCGAAAATGCGCAAAGCATAAAAGATTATAACGAAAAAAGAGTGGCGCATCATAAAGACAATCAATTACAAATAATGGTAGTTGCGACAATCGGCTTATTTGCGCTTGTTTTATTACTGCTTGCAAAGGATTATACCTATCAAAGCCATTCTTCTATTGCCACTGTGTCCCAGCTTAGAGATTTCGTATCGGGAAGTGTGGGCTTTTTAGTTGGATATTCTGAAAATCAAGGTTAAAATAATATACAGCATAAACGGTAAGGCATAGTGCAAATTTGCAGATGCCTTACCGTTTTAATTGTGCATATGCGATAGCGCACACATAGGATATTTTTTTTAAACTGAGTTCGCAGACTTGGTTGTTAATTATTTATGTGCCAATATCACGCAATGAAATATAGCCTGTAACATATTTCCCAATAGGCGTTTTCTTAACGTTTACAGGGCTGTTTGTTATGCGAATACGCCCATTTATGGCAATGCCGTCGTAGCACCAATAGCTGCCTGTCAACTTTTTTATAGGCAATTTCATGGTGGCTGTAGCATAAAGCGCAACTTGAGAAAGCGCAAGCTTTTGCCCTGCAAAGGGTGCCTTGGGCGCAACTATAATGGGCGGTGGCAACGGGATATCGTCAGGCTTTGTGCCTGCGTAATTGCGATAGGATATATTCAAATCAACATCACCGTTGATGCCATTTACTCTGCCTTTGTTGCTGTATTGCCACATGGTATATGGGCTTTTAAAGGTACAGCTTTGCCCCCATTGCGCCACCCATTTTTCAGTGCTTGCTATGCGCGATAAATCCAGCATAGTGTTAAACCACGAAAGGCTGGCGTAAACCATTGGCAGATATCCTCTATTTGCAATTGCGCCGCAATATGTTTGCACAAGGTCTGTACGCTGTGCATTAGTTAATGCATGCTGTGCCTTATCCTCAATATCAAAGGCTATAGGTAGTGTTAAGCTATATGGCTTTACAGCGTTTAACGTGAAATTTGCTTCTGCTAAAGCCTCGTTTGCTGTGCGTGCCAAGCTGTAAAGATATACGCCGCAATTAATGCCCTCGGCATTTGCACCTTCTATATTTCGCTTAAACATTCTATCGGCGTTTAATCCTGCGCCCACGCGCAGCATTGCAAACTGCACACCGTCGCGCTTTACATCTGCCCAGTTTATATTCCCTTGCCATGAAGAAACATCGATACCTTTAAATTCAGGCATATTATCGCTCCTATTCTCAAACTTTCACGGAAACCCGTTTATAAAGAATATGCAAAGCTTAATAATAATATTTACAGATAACTGCCAAACAAAAAATCATTTACGGCTTTATAAATCAAAAAGCCAAGGTATTCCGGTTAAGAATACCTTGGCGCAATTAATATTTTATGTGTAGCTACCCCAACATTTGAAAAAGAGCCTATTTTATGTGTGGATAACCAAACATTCGACAAAAGCCATTTTAAACTATTTGTCCTTCAATATCTTATCTGCAACATATAGCCCGTGTGCTGCGGCTTGGCTTAACGAACGGGTAAAGCCTGTTCCGTCGCCCACAGCGTAAATCCGCTCGCAGCCGTCAAGAGCAAAGTCTGTGCAATCGGGACGCGCAGAATAATATTTACATTCTACGCCGTAAAGCAGAGTATCGTAGTTCATTGTGCCGGGGGCTATTTCGTTTAATGCTTGCAAGGTTTCGATAATATTATCGAGCTGACGTTTTGGCAAGCAAAGGCTTAAATCTCCGGCTACAGCGGCTAGGGTGGGCGTTACTGTATTTTGCGCAAGACGCTTTTCGTTTGTACGGCGGCCGGCAAGCAAATCCCCAAGACGCTGCACAAGCACGCTGCCGCCGCTTATCAAATTGGCAAGGCCTGCGATACTGCGTGCATATTCTATGGGCTGTTCAAACGGCTCTGTAAAGCGTATGGTAGAAAGAAGCGCAAAGTTTGAGTTTTCGCTCTTTTTTTCTTCGGCAACATATGCGTGCCCGTTTACAGTAAGTACTCCGGAGGTGTTCTCCATTACCACTTGTCCACGTTCGTTAAAGCAGAACATACGCGTGATATCACCGTATTGTTTAGAGCGATACCATATTTTAGGCTCGTAAATTTTCTTGGAAAAATCGTTCCAAACTTCGCTTGGCAGCTCCACACGCACGCCGATATCCACTTGATTATTTTGAAGATTAATTTTGTTTTTAACGCACCATTTTGAAAAATCTCGGCTGCCTGCGCGCCCTACTGCAAAAATTATATGTTTTGCGGTGATTTCGCTTTTATCCTTGCCGCTTTCGTAATATAGCGTATGAGTTACCTTATCTACATCATAAACATAGGTGTCTGTAAATATAGTAATATTATCCTTTAAAAACAATGCCATCTGGCGCATGGTTTCAAAGTTTGCGTCTGTGCCAAGATGCTTTAGCTGCGCCTGCGACATGTGTAAATCGTGCTCTAGGCAAAGCTTTTTCAGCTCGTTGTTTGGCATAAAACGTTCTTTTGGCGCACCAAATTTCTGTAAAATGTCGTCTGCTTGCTCTATATAATCAAGCACTGTCTTTTTAGGTAAAAAATCGGGCAGCCAGCCGCCATACTCGGTGGATATAACATATTTTCCGTCCGAAAATGCGCCTGCTCCTGCAAGCCCTTCCATGATAGCACAGGATTGGCACTTTATGCATGTGGGCACTTTCCCCGTTACTATTGGGCAAGAACGTTTTTCTATGTCGTGCCCTTTTTCAAAAAGGACTATTTTTATATTTTTGTCATGGGTGCAAAGCTCATAGGCGCTCATAAGGCCGCCTATTCCTCCGCCGATTATGGCAACATCAAAATTGTTCGTCATCTTTTTTCTCCCTGTCGTATTTTATATCTTACTTGCGCTCTTTCGTATACATTAAGCACATTTGCAATAAATTCTTCTTGCCCGTATCGCTTGCTAAAGGCTGTAACTGTAGCGCGCCTTTGTGCGCGTTCGTCCTCAGATAATGAAGCTTGCTCGTTTATAAGCGCGGCAAATTCAGATGCGTTGTTAAACTGATTTCCGTTTTCTCCGGGAACAATTTGTGCTTTGTTAAACACGTCCAATCGCTGTAAAACATATAGCCCGCTTGCCATGGCTTCCAGCATGGAAATAGAGTTCATCTCCGATAAAGATGCAGTGGCAAATAAGCCGCAGGCATGATAATAGGGTGGAAGCTCCTCATGCTTAATTGGCCCCAAAAGCGTAATTTGTCCTGTCATGCCAAGGCGTTTAATTTGTTTTGTAAGGTTTACCTTTTCGGGGCCGTCGCCAATAACAAACAGCTTAAACTTGCTAAGCCCTTTAAAATGAAGTGTAAAGTAATCTACCATTACATCAATACTTTTTTCCTTGCCAAGCCGCCCCACAAAGCAAATGGCAACATCTTCGGGGCAAATGCCAAGGCGTTCTTTTATGGCATTTACACTGTCGCGCGACACATTTTCAGGCATAAATGCAGATAAATCCACTATGTTAGGAATAATATTAACATGCTTTTCCACACCGCAGCAGCGCAAAAACTCTGCAACCTTTGGCGATGGGCCTATAATTTCCGTGGCTTTTTCCGCTACTTTTCTAAAATACATATGCGCCGCAGGTTTTACCATGTTCTGAAACTTTTCGGGCGCAACATAAAACATATAGTCGTCGTACATTGTGTGCAGAGTATATACAATAGGCTTTTTTAGCTTGCGCGCGGCAAACATGCCAAAAATGCCCATGCTAAATTCAGTGTGAACATGTAAAATGTCAGGATTAAAATCTTTAATAATCCGCAGCCTTTGTATATTAAGTGGGTTTGCAACGCCGTACCCATATATGCGCTTTAGGGGAATGGCAGGGCAATACAATACACCGTCTTTTACATAATGGCAAACGGCTTTTGGGTTTGTGGTTACTATAAGCACTTCATGCCCTTTAGCCTCAAGGCAGTTTTTAAGCGTTTCAATATGTGTAACTACACCACTGATAAACGGAAAATAAGTTTCTGTGAAAATTGCAATTCTCATAGCAACACATCCTTTATATTAGTTAATATGCTTAGTATAACAAACTATCAGCGCAAAAGAAAGCTAATTGTGAAAAAATTGAAACAAAAAATTGATATATGTCTTGTAATAATATATAATAATAGCATACAAAGAAAATATACACGGAAAGGGCGTTTTATTCATGCCACAATTTAGTGTTTCGCTTGATAAAATCTCAGAGCAGCTTAATTTGGAGGTAGTATATAAGCCAAAGGAATTAAGCCAAATCCCAATTATTACAGCAGATGTAAATAGGCCCGGCTTATTGCTGACGGGCTATGATGAATATTTTGAGCCTACACGCCTTCAAATATGCGGCAAAGCGGAAATGGGATATCTTGAAACCTTGCCCGAAAACGAACGCCGTAGCCATGTGCATACATTGTTTGCCGCTACACCACCTGCGGTTATCGTTACACGCAATCTTGAAATATTTGCAGAAATGCTGGAATTTGCCGAGCAATACGAAGTGCCTGTTCTGCGCACTGCTGAAAATACTTCAAGCCTAATGAGTACGCTTATATCAATACTTAGTGTGGAACTGGCACAGCGCATTACGCGTCATGGCGTGTTGGTAGAGGTATACGGCGAAGGAATACTTATACTTGGCGAAAGCGGTGTTGGCAAAAGCGAAACGGCTGTAGAGCTTGTAAAACGCGGACATCGCCTTATTGCCGATGACGCTGTGGAATTGCGCAGAGTTTCAAATCGCACAATTTTGGGTACTGCGCCGGAAAACATAAGGCATTTTATAGAGCTGCGTGGCGTGGGCATTATAAACGTAGCGCGCGTGTTCGGTAGCGGTGCTGTGAAAATGAGCGAGAAGGTAGACCTTGTTGTAGAGTTGGAGCCGTGGGACAGAAGCAAAAACTACAGCAGAACAGGGCTTGAAACAGATACAACCGAGATATTGGGCATTAATTTGCCATGCACAGTTATACCTGTAATGCCGGGGCGTAACCTTGCGGTAATTTTAGAAACAGCCGCAATAAATAACCGCCAAAAAAAGATGGGCTATAATGCCGCTAAAGAATTATTACAAAAGCTAGGGCTTGAAAACGATATATCATTATAATTAATTTTCGGGGGATTTCTAAACATGAGCTACAGAATAGGCGTTGACCTTGGCGGTACAAATATTGCCGCAGGGTTAGTAGACGAAAATAATACAATTGTTAAAAAAATATCCTGCAAAACAAATTTGCCTTTGCCGCGCGAAGCTATAGAAGAAAAAATCGCCAATTTGTGTAGGCAGCTTGTAAAAGAAACAAATATCACCTTTGCGGATATTTTATGGGTTGGCATCGGTACACCGGGCAGTGTAAATTCAAAGCTTGGGATTGTCGGCTTTAATGCCAATTTCGGATATTACGATTGGCATCTTACCGATGCGGTGCAAAAGCAGCTTTCGTGTAAGGTATATGCCGAAAACGATGCCAATGCCGCGGCATACGGGGAATATGTAGCAGGTGCTGCAAAGGGCGCGTCAATTGCAGTTGCCATTACTCTTGGCACAGGCATAGGCGCAGGGGTAATTATTGACGGCAAGATTTTTACGGGGTTCAACTGCGCTGGCGCCGAGATAGGGCATACGGTAATTGAAATGGACGGTCGCCATTGTATGTGCGGACGAAGCGGCTGCTGGGAAAAATATGCCTCAGCCCGTGCCCTTACCGAGGACACCAAAGCGGCTATGCAGAAAAATAAAGATACTATTATGTGGCAAATCGTTGATGGAAACATTGACAATGTAAATGCTAAAACTGCTTTTGAGGGCATGCGTAAGGGCGACGAAACAGCCAGTAAATTAGTTGATAATTTTGTAAAATACGTTTCTTGCGGTCTTGTGAATGTAATTAATATTTTTCAGCCTGAAATCATATGTATTGGCGGAGGCGTTTCCAAAGAGGGCGATGCTTTGCTAGATAGGCTGCGCAGCTATATAGACAAAGAAGATTATGCGCGCACTTCGCATTTGCGCACACGCATTTGCGTTGCAACCTTGCGCAACGACGCAGGCATTATAGGCGCCGCTGCTTTGGGCGAATTGGCATAAAATATTAGTGATAATTTCAAGGGAGAGCTTAATGGATAATTGGGAAGGCCTTATAGAAAAGCTTGCCGCAAAAGACATTACCTATGTTGAAAACGAGTGTCTTGCAAAGCATTGCACCTTTAAGATAGGTGGCAATGCGCGCTTGGTTTGTACGGTAAATGATATGGCAAAGCTGCTTTGGCTGTCGGAGCTTTTTAGAACTGAAAATGTAAAATACTACATTTTAGGCAAAGGCAGCAATGTGCTTTTTGCAGACGAAGGCTTTAACGGTGCAATAATAAAAATGGCGCAGCAGCTTTGCGAAATATCAATAAACGGTACAGAGCTTGTTGCAGGCGCAGGTGCAGATTTAGCTAAGGTATGCATGGCGGCACGAGATGCAGGGCTTACAGGCTTGGAATTTGCTTATGGAATACCCGGCAGCGTGGGCGGAGCTGTGTATATGAACGCAGGCGCTTACGGCGGAGAAATGGCACAGGTTGTTTCTAACGTGGAGTTTATAGACGATACTGACAAGGTGAACACCTTGTCAGTATCTAAGCTTTCATACAGCTATCGCAATTCTATTTTTCAGCAAAATAAATGGATTATCTCTAAAGCAAGTTTTAGCTTAATGCGTGGTGATAAAGCGCAGATAAGTGCAAAAATGCAGGAGCTTGCAAAATGCCGTGGGGAAAAACAGCCGCTTGATATGCCAAGCGCAGGCAGCACCTTTAAACGCCCCGAAGGCGCGTTTGCCGCGGCATTAATAGATAAATGCAATTTGCGTGGGTTTTCGGTAGGCGGTGCAGCTATCAGCGAAAAGCATTGTGGATTTGTGGTAAATAAGGGCGGTGCCACTTGTGCCGACGTGCTGAAGCTTGCAGACGAAGTGTGTAAAATAGTGCATGAAAAAACAGGGTATAACCTCGAAAAAGAAATTAGAGTAGTAAGATAAAAGGGAAACAGTATGAATTTATTAGTAGTAACAGGCCTTTCCGGCGCAGGCAAATCTCTTGCTATGAACGCCCTTGAAGATATCGGCTTTTTTTGTATTGATAATATTCCGGCAAGCCTATTGCCGAAGCTGATGGAGTTTGCTCAGCAAAGTGAAAGCGCATTGCAAAAATTAGCCGTGGTGCTGGATATACGCGGAGGGCGTAGCGCAAAGGACATCACAGATGCGTTAAGTCCGCTTAACAACATGAATGTAGTATACAAGGTTTTGTTTTTAGATTGCAGCAACGAGGCATTAGAGCGTCGCTACACAGAAACGCGCCGCAGACACCCCATTAGCATACAAGACGGTGTAAACCTTACTGAGGCTATCATTAAAGAAAAAAATATTTTACAGCCTCTTTACGAAAATGCAGATTATAAAATCGACACCTCGCTTTTTACCGCGGCGCTTTTAAAAGATAAAATAGTGTCGCTTTTTGCTGAAAAAAGTGCGGATTCAATGCGCATAAATATAATGTCCTTCGGCTTTAAATACGGGCAGCCCAAAGAGGCAGATATGCTCTTGGACGTGCGCTGTATGCCAAACCCATTTTACATTGAAAAGCTAAAGCACCTTACAGGGCTTGATAAGCAGGTATCGGATTACGTGTTTTCAAACAATGAAGCAATAGAGCTTTTAAAACATATTGAGGGGCTTTTGCAATTTTCTTTGCCGCTGTACATCAAAGAGGGCAAAAGCCAATTTACCATTGCCATAGGCTGTACCGGCGGCAAGCATCGCTCCATTGCCTATGTGGAAAAGCTTGCTGCATTTTGCAAAACCTTGGGATATGAGCCGCTAGTTGAGCATAGAGATATAGACCGTTTTTATTAAAACTTATCCTTTGTGCGATAGCAAACGCATGGTATAAACCGTAGCAGATAAAGCCATTTTATTAAAACTGTTTCGCAAAACAGTTTTAATTGTGCATGTGCGATAGCACGCACGTAAGATAAGTTTTTAATGAACAAGGCTTT
>JAVWZM010000071.1:0-10798 GCA_036661035.1 Oscillospiraceae bacterium | reverse complement strand
GTTCAACTTTAACACAGCCGTGCTTTTATCAGCCGATTTATAAGGAGGGCATATGGAAACATACAAAGTATATATAAAAACAGATGCGCAAAGCCGCATCACGGAGATTAATTCAGATGCATTTATGGAAAGCATCACAGGATATACGCAAATAGCCGAGGGCAGCGGCGACAAATATCATCATGCACAGGGGAATTATTTGGGAAAAAACATAGTGAACGCAGACGGTACACATGCATATATTTACGAAAACAAAACCCTGCGAGAAACTACAGCAGCGGAACAAGGGGCGGAAAAAGCAAGCTTTCCAAAGCCGCCACCCACCACAGACGAACGTCTTGCCGCTACCGAGAGCGCAGTATTAGCGTTAATGGGGGTGCAAAATGTTTGAGTTTATAAAGCTGCAATACATACTTGGCAAAATTACAAAAGCACAGGTGCAGGGCTTTGTGCCTAAGTTTATAACCGCAGAGCAAGCGGTACAAATAATCAATTATAAGGAGATATGATGTTAAGGATAGAAAATGCGATTATCGCAAATAGCCCGGCGCGTCCGGGAATACAGCTAGGCAAATTTTTGGGTGTGACAATACACGAAACAGGGAACAACCGCCCTTCAGCCACGGCAAAAAGCCATGCGATTTACATGAACGGCAATGGCAAATTGCAACAGGTAAGCTATCACTACGTTGTAGACGAGCTTGCTGCTTGGCATTTGGTGCCGAACACGGAAGTGGCATGGCACGCAGGCGACGGCAATAAGGGCGATGGAAATATGCGCACTATTGCAATAGAGATTTGCGTAAACTTTCCGGCTACTAGTCCAGAGCGTAAAAAAGCGGTAGAAAATGCTGCAGAGCTGGCGGCAAAGCTTTTAAAAGAACATGGCTATACATCGTTTGCGGGGCATCTTTTTCAGCATCACGATTTTTCTCCATTTGGTAAAAATTGCCCCATGGACATAAGGGCGGGTTATCCACTTGATTGGGACGACTTTTGCCGCTTGGTGGACGAGCATTTGGCACCATCGGCACAGGAGGAAATAACAGATGAAAGAGCGCCGTCTGCGGATACATTGTATCGGGTGCAGGTGGGGGCATTTAAGAGCCGAGAAAACGCACAAAATTATGCCGACGAATTAAGAACAATGGGTGTAATAGGCTTTGTAAGGGAGGCGTAAAAATGAATTTCAGCGCGGAATTTTGGATACAGCTTGTGCTGTATGCCATAACGGTTGGCAGCATATACGGCGGAATAAAGATGCAGATAAAAAGCCTTGAAGAAAAGGTGGATAAGCTAAGCGCACTTATGGAGCGTATGTACAAGGTGGAGGAAAGCTGCAAGGGCGCACATATTCGCATTGATGATATTACCGCCGCCGATAGGCTGAATATATGCCGCCAAAACTGATGAATGAAAGGAAATGAAACATATGAACGAACTGACAAAAAACATTGCAGCACTGATAAAAGTAAAAACAATGGTTACCTTTGCCGTGGTGTTGGTGTTTGTAATATTGGCTCTTAGCGGCAAGTTGTCGGCAGAGGTTGTAATGAGCATAGTAACCATGGTGGTGGCGTTCTATTTTGGCACACAGAGCGAAAAGCAAAGCAAATAGCACAAAATGAAAGCGGAGGAGAAAATGCCAACACATTACATAGATAATCCAAATGAAAAACAGCGGCAGTTTCTTATTGCGCAAACCAGATTTGTGGCATATGGCGGCGCACGTGGCGGTGGGAAATCTTGGGCGGTGCGGCAAAAGGCAATGCTGCTTGCCGCGGAGTTTGCAGGTATTCGTATGCTTTTATTGCGCCGCACTTTTCCCGAGCTTCGCGAAAACCATATTTTGCCGCTGCAAAAGAGCCTTGGTGGGCTTGCTACATATAAAGACAGTGAAAAG
This sequence comes from Oscillospiraceae bacterium, assembly GCA_036661035.1. GTDB lineage: Bacteria > Bacillota > Clostridia > Oscillospirales > Ruminococcaceae > JAGPHI01. Next base: position 8,895 of record JAVWZM010000071.1, on the reverse strand, counting down.
GCGTTTACTTTTATCAACGGCAGCCGCCTTAAATTTGGCTACTGCGACGGCGAGGACGATGTGCTTCAATATCAAGGGCAGGAATATGATGTGATTTTTCTTGATGAGGCAACGCAATTTAGTGAATATCAATTCGAGGTGCTTACCGCGGCATTACGCGGCGCAAATAATTTTCCAAAGCGGTTTTATCTTACCTGCAACCCCGGTGGGGTGGGGCATGTATGGGTGAAAAGATTGTTTATGGATAAGCGATACCGCAAAAACGAAAACCCGACAGACTATACTTTTATTGCGGCAACGGTTTATGACAACAGCGCGCTTACGCAAAACGACAGCGGATATGTGCGCATGCTGGAAAATTTGCCTGAGGATTTGCGCCGCGCGTGGCTTTTGGGAGATTGGGATATATTTAAGGGACAATATTTTACGGAGTTTAGGCGAGAAATACACGTATGTGATACCTTTGAAATTCAAAATCACTGGCGAAGATATCTAACGTTTGACTATGGTCTTGATATGTTGGCGGCGCTATGGATAGCTGTGGACGGCGAGGGGTGCGCATGGGTGTACAGAGAATTGTATAAGAGCAATTTAATAATATCCGAAGCAGCTGCCGCTATTAAAACGGCGCAAACTGCGGACGAGCCGTATATTATACTTGCTCCGCCTGATTTATTTAACAGGAGGCAAGAATCCGGGCGCAGTGTAGCGGATATATTTGCTGAAAATGGTCTAATGCTTAACAAAACAGGCAACGAACGTGTACCGGGGTGGTTGGCGGTAAAGGAATGGCTGCACCCTGTAGCAAACGAGCAAACGGGCGAAGTGCGCGCACGGATGCAGATTTTCCCTTGCTGCGAAAACCTTATTCGCACCTTGCCTGCCCTTAGATGCGACGAGCATGTGGGCGGTGACGTGGCAAATACGCCGCATGAGCTTACACATGCGCCGGACGCCCTACGAGGATTTTGTACTTATTGGACGCAGAGGGCAGAAGCAGGGGCAAGCAAAAAAAGGCGATGGACACAGGATATGTGGGAGGATTATTGGAATGGGAATGAAGAAGAACGCGCTTACCTTGAGGATAAGTGGAAATGAGTTTTAACGCATGGTAATTGCAAAATGCATGTTTTGCAATTACCTTATAGTTTAACGCTTTGAAAGGAAAAAATATGGCACAAGAAAACAGCAATTTGACCATGTGGCAAGAAAGGCTTGCCTCGGCAAAAAGCTTTTATAAAACAGAATATGACGAAATGGAGCGCAGAGAGGCACTGTATGCAGGCACTCATGAAATAATGAATGTAAGCGGCACAGGGTACGGAAAAGCGGCGGGAAATGTGCGCAATATTGTGTACGAATTAATTGAAAGCGGTGTGGACAGCTCTGTGCCAGTGCCGCAGGTAAGCGGAAACACAGAGCAGGCACAGCGTCTTGCACAAAATGCCGAAACCTTGCTGCGCGCGGAAATAGCTGCGCTTCCGTTTAAAGAGCTAAATGATGCACAGGAGCGCATGTGTCCGGTGCAGGGAACAAGTGCGTTTTTTGTGGAGTGGAACACGCGTGGCAGCGCCCATGGCAAAAATGGTGGGTTATCCGTAAGCCTTTTGCATCCACGTCAGCTATTGCCACAGCCGGGTGCTTCAAATGTGGAGGACGCAGCGTGGATTATTATACAAATGTGCAAAACAGGTGCGGCGCTAAAGAAAAGATACGGCAAGGCGATGAACACGCAAGGGGCGCAGCCGGACGATATTTTAACCCTTAATGTGGGATATTTTAAAAATAACGCAATGGGGATTGGAAGATTTACTTGGGTAAACGACACTGTGCTTGAAAGCATGGAGGATTATGAGCTGCCACAGCTTTACAAATGCAGCCAATGCGGCTGTGTGGGCTTTAGCGATAAATGCGACAAGTGCGGCAAAAAAGCTTTGCTGCAAAAAGAAGAAGTGCTTACACATGCGGTGGCAGACAGCAACGGAAACGAGCTGCCTCTTGGTACAAAGCTGCCTGTATATCGCCCAAGAGTATACCCGATAATTTTGCGTAAAAATGTTTCGGTTTACGGCAAGTTTTTTGGCCAGAGTGATGTGGACAGAATAAGCGACCAGCAGGAGGCTATTAAAAAGCTTGGCACAAAGATAGATGAAAAAGTGCTTAAAGGCGGCAGCTATATTACCTTGCCTACAGGGGTTACTGTGGAAACAAGCGACAGAGAGCTGAAGATACTGCGCGTAAAAAGCCCTGCGGATAAGGCAATGATTGATGTTTATAATATTCAGCCAGATATATCCAAAGACAGGGCGGTGCTTGAGGAAAACTATCAGTGGGCAAAATCTACACTTGGCATCACAGACGCGTTTCAGGGAAAACGTGATGTCACAGCCACTTCGGGCGTTGCAAAGCAGTATTCTATCAATCAGGCAACAGGCCGTCTTGAAAGCAAGCGAGTGATGAAAAACGCGGCATATGCACAGCTATTTAACGTAATGTTTCGGTTTTTGCTTGCATATACAGACGAAAGCTGCCCTATTGCAGGGCATAATGCTACAGGTGAAACGGAATATCGAGATTTTTGCAGGTATACTTTTTTACGGCGTGATGCGGCAAAGGAACTGTATTGGGACGACGATTTTGTGTTTACAGTGGATCCGGGCGGCACTATGGCAGGCAATAGGCAAACCATGTGGCAGGAAACTCGCGAAAGCTTTTCCATGGGTGCCTTTGGGGCGCAGTCGTCAAGCGAGGCACAGCTGCTTTATTGGACTGTAATGGAAAGCCTGCAATATCCTCTTGCGGGCATTGTGAAAGCACGCATAGAAGAAATGAACATTAGAAACCAAGCTGTAAACGGAATAGATAGCATCAAAAATCTGCAAGATGAAAACATGCAAGGTGCGCCGCCACTAAAAGATATTGCCGGATTAATGCAGATAGCCGAGGCGCGAGATGATGGAGGTGAGGGAAATGTTATGTAAAGAATGTGGCTGCGAGCTGCGTATAGCCAAAAGCGAAACACAGGTGTTTGGAGATGCGTCGCCAAATACGCAAACCCGTGTAGTGCTTATGCAAAGCCTTATTTGTACAAATGCACAGTGCGTTATGCATAAAAAAGAAGTGTATAAAAGCGAAACGCAAATTTTCCCCGAATAAAGCAGAGATTGAAATTTGCGGCATAATATTATGAAATATCTGAATAATTAAAAAGCTTTGTCGCATATTTGCAACAAAGCGGAAAGGAGCAACTAATGGAATACAAAATAACCGTAAAGGGCCAGCAGGAGATTAAAGCACCAAAGCCTGCACCAACCAGCAAAAAGCCTGAGGTGCAAAAGCCAAAGGCGGAAAAATAAGAAAGGAAAAACCAATGTACGAAAATGAAAACGATAGTTTATGCGCTGACGGCGAAGTAGGCACGGCAGAGCTTGCACCTTGCGGTATTGAATGCAACACGCCTATAGACGAAGGGCAAGAGCAGGAAATAAGCGGAGAAGCAAATGTAGAAAAGCACGAAGAAACGCAATCGCAGCCGCTTTCAAGTGAAAGGCTGCAAGAGCTTGATGGGCTTTTATCGGTGGAGCTTAGAGAGCTTTCAAAAAGCTTTGCAGATGCGCCAAGCAACATTGATGAGCTAATGCGTCAGCCTGAAAAAGAGCAGATATTTAAGTATTTGCAGCATGGTTTAAGCATAAGCGAGGCATATACCGCGGCGTGCGCAGGCAGGCTTTTGCAAAACGCGCGCAGTGCCGCAAGGCAAGAGGCCATAAGCGGCATTTACGGCAAAACGCATCTTGCGCCATTAGGCGGTGGCGTGGCAGACGAGGTGTTTGTGCCGCCCGATGTAATGGACGTGTATCACAAGATGTTCCCAAAAATGAAGGACGCTGAAATACGCGCCGAATATAAAAAACAAAGCGACAATTAGCCGCAAAGAAAGGACATATTATATGTTTACTATTTATAAGCGAGTGCTGGCAGATACAGCACCATTTACCTATTTGCCCTTGGCAGATAACGAAACAGCTGTGCTTGGCACAGCATATAAGCTAAACGCAGGTAAGCTTGCAAAAGCAGGGGCAACCGACAAGCCTACATATCTTTGCCTTGGCGTAAAGCGCGCAGACGGTCTTGTACCCATGGTGCGCATTTGCCCCGATATGGAGCTTGAAACCTCCTCGGGTGCTGTAATTCCGGCTACCATGATTGGTACGGCTGTCACTCTTGGAGCAGACGCCGCTACCGTTACGGCAACTACCGTAAACGGCGTTTTTACAGTAAGCGATACCGATGCCGTAATCGGCGGCATGGTTCGCGGATATTTTGAATAAAGAAGGAGAATGAATAATGAGCGAAAATAAAGTAATTTTTTCCATGGGCTCGGGGCTAAACGACAGCCTATTTGGCAAAACCCTTACACCGGTAAAAACTGCCATTACAAAAAACGTGGAGGCATTTGAAGAAATAAGCATGATTCCAAAGGTGTTCTATATGGACAACATAACAAATTATGCTGAAAAATACACCAATGAAACAAGCCTTGGCGATTTTGAAAATGTGGGCGAAAACGGTGCATATCCCAAAACCAGTATGCAGGAGGGATATTCCAAGATAATTGAGCCTACCACATGGAAATCCAGCTTTGAGGTAACGCGCGAAATGGCAGAGGATAATAAGCTGAGCAAAATTAAATCTCGTGCCAATATTTTCACAACTAGCTATAACCGCACACGCGAAAAGTTTGCGGCAGGGCTTATAGGCGGCGGTACAGGCACAAAAACCATTATCGGCACGCGCGAATACGACACCACAGGCGCAGACGGTGTAGCGCTTTTTTCCACAGCACACCCAAGCATTACAGGTGGCGCAAAGCAGTCCAACCTATTTAAAAGCGCTTTCAGTATTGCGGCATTTGATGCTGTACAGGAAAAAATGCAGGATTTTCGAGATGACGACGGCAATTTGCTGAATGTTTCTCCGTCCACTATTATTATACCTAATCAAGGCGCGATGAAACGCAAAATCTTAGAGGCGGTGGGCAGCGAATTTAACCCCGAAACAGCCAATAGCGCTATGAACTTTCAAGCAGGGCTGTGGAATATAATTATCTGGAACTATCTGCCTAAAACAATAGGCGGCAAGCCATATTTCATCATGATGGACGACCAGTTCAAAGACGACTATATGTGCCTGCCTTTTGTGGACAGGGTACAGCTTTCGGTTTCCAGCGATAAGGATCCGGGCACAGATGCACTTGTTTTCCGTGGGCGCGCACGCTATAATGCAGGGTTCAACAACTGGCGTTGTATGGCACTTTGCGGCGAGGGCGTAACAGGCACGGCAATTACAACAGTATAGTTTATCGCGAAACAAAGCGGCGGGTTTGCCCGCCGCTTTTCTTAAAACAATAATATGAAATGAAAAACATTCTGATAAAGCTAACCGTATATGCGGTGGCTGATATCGCAACTTGACTTATTATTGTCTTTGTAAACAACCTTATGTCAAGTTGCATACAGCAAAGACGGGGCTTTAGTAGGATAATCAAAAGTAAAATTGCTGTATAAAAATATTATGATAAAGCTATACGCATATGCGGTGGCTGTAAAACGATAAAATAGAAAGGAAAGATGAAAATGACATGGGAACAGGTGCAGAAGATAACGCTGCAAAAGCTGTTTGCAACCTCGGCGGGAGAGATGCTGCAAGATGACGCAACCAAGGATTATATAAACGCTATGCCTGCCGCCGCAAACGAAGCCATAATGCTGCTTGCAATGCGCGGCGCTTGGCAAGAGCGCACAGCAAAGCTTACGCTAACAGGGGAAGAGCTTATTGTAGGCGTTAATTTGAATACGCGCCTTGAGGATTTTATAGAAATATCAAGAGGGGCGTATATATGCCATGGAAACAGTCTTGTGCCGCTTTCGGGCTGGCGATGCTGCAACGGGGTTTTATACATTGCAGATGCAGTAAACGGGCAATATGCAGTAAGCTATAAGGCTATGCCCGCAAGGATATCCAAAAATACGCCGCCCACTGCGCAGATAGAGCTTTCGCAGGCGGCATCGGTGCTGCTTCCGCTGTATATAGCGAGCCAATTGTACAAGGACGACGATATTTCTCTGTCGAATGCGTACAGAAATGAATTTGAGGCAGGTGCAGAGCAGCTTGCATATATAAGTACACAGGAAGAAAGTTGCTTTACCAGTACAAGTGGGTGGAGCGTATGACAAGGCGGTTTGCGGCAGGCAGCCAAGGGGCGAAATCGCGCCTTTGCATTGAACGCTTTGGCGGCTGCGATTTAACAAACAGCCCATCAGCTGTAGATTTATCGCGCAGCCCCAGCGCGCCTAATATGATACGCGATGTGCCGGGCAAGGTGCGGAAAATGCAAGGCTATAAAACATTGCAAAATTTGGCAATGCCTATTAACGGCTGCTTTGTGATAAGCGCGCAGAGTGCGCTTTTGCATGCAGGTACAGAGCTTTATTATATTACAGATTGGACGCAAACACTGCCAAGCCCTATATATTCGCAAATGGCAAACAAAAAAAGCATGGCAGTATTTTTGCAGGATAAGCTATATATTTTTGACGGTGAACATTATTTGTTGTGGAGCGAGAATACTGTACATAATGTTAGCGAAAAGGCTAAAATACCCAAAATTACAATTGCAGGCATACCGTCGGGAAGCGGAGAGGCATACGAACAGCTAAATTTGCTTACGCCTAAATTTTGCGAAACATATCTTGGCACAGCGGACGCAAAGGTGTTTAGCCTTTCCCATGCGCCACTAGACGCCACAGCGGTAACTGCGCGCATACGAAATGCAGATAAAACATGGCGAGAGGCTTTTGAGGGCAGTGCCTTTAGCGTAAACAGGCAAACAGGGCAAATATCCTTTGTAACACCTCCGGGCGTTCCACCTGTGGCAGGAGAGCCGAATGTGGAAATTACAGCGGCGCGAACAGTGGCAGAATATGCTCCTTGCATATTCACGGCGCACGCCTCATGTGCATATGGCGTAAATGGCGTGGAGGATAGAATATTTGTTGGCGGAAGTGCAAAGCATGCAAACAGAGATTATTACAGCGCACAAAACGACGGCAGCTATTTTGGCGACCAATCATATTGCGTTATTGGCGGAAAGGAAAGAATAGAAGGGTATGGTGCGCTGGACGGCATGCTTGTAACCTATAAAAACGGGCAGCAGGAACACGGAAACATAATTTTGCGCACAGGCACTTTAAGCTCTGGGCAGGCGGCGTTTCCGATAACGGCGTCTTTGCCCGGTGCAGGGCTGGTATCAAGCCGTGCCACAGGCATGCTTGAGGGCGAACCCTTGTATCTATCGCGACAAGGCATAATGGCGGTAACTCGCACGGAAACAGACGGCTCGCGCTATGCCCAGTGCCGCAGCTTTTATCTTAATGGTGGGCTTTTGCAGGCAGAGCCGGAAAATGCATGTGCGGTGCAGTGGCAAGACTTTTATGTGCTTTCATGCGGCGGAAGGCTTTGGCTTTTAGATGGATTACAGCCTACGGCGCGCGCAGAAGGCATGCCATGGTCTGCGCGGCAATATGAGGGATATTACAGAGAAAACTGTGCGGCAGATATATTGTGGCAGCAAGACGGAAAGCTGTATTTTGGCACAAATAGCGGTAAGGTGTGCAGATTTTGCGAAAATACGCTTTTTGCACAGGACTTCTGCGACGATGAGCAAGCGGTGGCGGCACATTGGGATTTGCCGGAGTTTGGCGGAGGTTTATTTTATAAAAACAAAACTTTTGCGTATATTGCAGTGCGTCTGGCAGCAGCGCCAATAACAGGGGTACATGTAAGCGCACAGTGTAAGGGAATATGGCAAAACTTAATGAGCGACAAAGCAAAAGCGGGATACCTATCATTTAAAAGCATAGTGTTTTCAAAGTTTACATTTCGCTGTGATGATACGCCACGTACTATTGGCGCACGAATACGTCTTAAAAAAGCAGACAAGGTGAGATTTCGCATGGAAAATAGCGAGGCTGAGCCATTTGGTATAAACGAAATAGCTTTGGAATATATCGAAAACGGAAATTTTAAATAGGTGAAAAATGAAAGACGCAAAGCGAAATAAAACACAGAAATTATTGGAGGACGCATGCCCACAAGCGGTGGCGGTGTTGACACAAGTGCTTTTGGACGATGGTCTACCACGCGCTTTGCGTGTGGATGTGGCAAAAGATGTATTAAATCGCGCATATGGCAAAACAGCGGCAATACCGGAAAAACAAGAAGATACAGTACAAACAATAGCCTTAGTGCAAGAAGCAAAAGAACTGTCTAAATGAAATTAATATAATATTTAAAAGGCGGAAAACGCTACATAGAAGGAGATAGAAATGAGCAAACCATACAAATATGAAACTAATTATTACATCGACGCAAATGGGAAAAAGCACGCAATAGCGCCAAGTATACCAACTACAGGCGAACAAACAACAACAAATAAGCCCAATAAAACGGTTAAGGAAAAAGCGCATGCCAAACCAAAACCGGAGAAGCCGGTTATAGATTACAACGCGATAATTAACGCCTTTGCACATAGCGTGGAGCTGCGCAAGCAAGAGGCAAAAGCACTAAATGACGAAAACGAGCGCGTAATGCTGAAAATCTACAATGCAACTAAAGCTCGAAAAAAGCAGGAATATACCGACGGCGTAGATGCGCTGAATGTTAAAAGCGATGAAAGCTTAAGAAACGCATACGTAAACTCTCAGATGTCACAGCTTAATTTGCCACAACAGCAATCTGCATATGGAATTAGCGGGGGCGCTAGTTTATCGGGCGAAATGGCACTGCAAAAGAAATATCAAACGGAACGGCAAAAAGAAGAAGCGCAACGTAATC
>JAVWZM010000070.1:0-11130 GCA_036661035.1 Oscillospiraceae bacterium | reverse complement strand
GCAATGCATACATTCGGTTTTACCTTAATTTTGCTCTATGGGCAATGCATACATTCGGTTTTACCTTAATTTTGCTCTATGGGCAATGCATACATTCGGTTTTACCTTAATTTTGCTCCATTACCTTGCACTCAAAGCTTTAATATAGAACCGTTTTAAAAAATAAATATAACGCAAAAATCCGCTTGCAAAGTAATTTTGCAAGCGGATTTTCATTATACATATTCAAATATATTCTGCGAACAGTTCTTTCACAAGGCTACTGCCGTATGCGCAAAGCTGATTTTCAAGAGCGGTATATTTTTCAAGCAAATCTCTGCCTTTAGCCGTTAAATGCGAAAACCCTCCGTTAGTACCGCCCACCTCGCGCTCTAAAAGCGGAAACTCCAGCGTCTTTTCGCAGCTGCGTAGCAAGGTCCATGCTTTTGAATAAGACATGCCCATCTCAGCCGCCGCCGCGCGCAAGGAGCCTGTGTGGTCTATGGCTTTAAGCAGCTGTGCAGGCCCCGGCCCAAAGCATTTGCCACCGCCAAAAAACAGCCTAATGGCAATTTTGATATCTATAGGCGAATTATCCATTGTTTGCCCCCTCTTGTGCTTTAGTAAAAACTATATTCTAACAGAAATCCAATCGCTGTGGATTTTTTACTTGTTCAATTTGATTTTACAATTAACCTATATATTATACATCAAAATCACAAAGAACAAAAGCACATACGTTTAAGCCCTAATATTTTTGCGGCGGCGGATATTGTAGTGCCAAAAAACACAAGCTCTTTTTCGAGATTTAAGAAATTAACTATTGTGCCGTTGCAAATGGTGCTGCCTGTGCAAAGCACTAAATCTGCCCAGCCGCACACCTCTTTATAGTCCATGCCGTCCTCTACCTTTACACCGTAGCGCATTTGCCCGATATTGTCGGGGTTTAAATCCAGCACGCGCAGCTTGTATTTACTTGCAAGCTGCTCTAACAGCGCAGGCTGATAGCCCACAAGGGCAATGCGCACTTCGCTGCCATATTGCTCCTGCACCCATGTTAAAGCTTGCTCGGCGCATCTTTCAGGCTCGCCGTTTTTGCAATGTACCGTGTTTTGCGCAATGCCAAGGTGGCAAAGCACCGCATTTATGGTGGCTATAAACAGCCCTCTTGCGTGGGCATCTTTTTCTAAATCCATGTTTATTACGTCTTGCAGAGTGCCGCTGTACAAAGCAGGCGCGTCGGTAAAAGCTTGCCCCTTGCTGCCCATAAATTCCGCTTGCAGCATTAGCTCTTTGCCTGTAAGTATAGGGAAATCGCGTCGCTCGGTTACGCCGATTGCCTCTTGCGGCGAAAGGGCACGCCCCGTTATTTCCACTTTTTCCGATTGAACATTATGCTCGTTTACAATTTTTATAAACTCGGCTTTTAATGTGCTGAACAGTTCTTCCTGTGTCATTTTAATATATCCCCTTGCATTATAATATTTGTTCCGATGCCAAGAAATCGGTTTACGGCATCGTCTGCATATGGTTTAAACAGCTCCTCTGGGGCTCTTATGGCTTTCATCTCTCCATTTATCATTATACCAATTCTTGCGCCAAAAAGCTGTGCTTCTTCAAAGCTATGTGTCACAAGCAAAATAGTGCAGCCATAGCTTGCGTGTATCTCCAACAGCTCCCTGTGCAGGCTGCTGCGCGTTAAAGGATCTAATGCGGAGAAAGGCTCGTCCAAAAGCAAAAGCTTCGGTTTCAGCACCAAGGTGCGTGCCAATGCCGTTCTTTGCCGTTCCCCTCCGCTAAGTGCGCCGCACATGCGGTTTAAAAGATGCTCTATGCCAAATTTTTGGGCTATTAGCAAAACCTGTTCTTTTATTTCATGGCGCAGAAGATGCCGCATTGTAAGGCCATAGGCTATATTTTCGTAAACCGTCATATGTGGAAACAGCCCATAATCTTGGTACACTACACCGATATGTCTATCCTCTGCTGCCATGTCTGCAATGTTTTCTCCGTCTAAAAGGGCGGCACCGCTATCTCCCCTGTAAAACCCCGCCGCCGCCTCCAATAGCATAGTTTTGCCGCTGCCTGTTTCGCCCAAAATTACGAATATTTCGCCTTGCGCAACAGAAAAAGAAATATCTTTAAGAGAAAAAGCGCCTTTGGCAAGAGAAAATCGCCAAAGCTCAAGCCCCATCATTTGCGCACCCCCTTGCCTCGGTTTGTCTGCAAGAATTTATCCAGCCGGTAATGGCGATGGATATAGCCGACAGAAAAAGCAATATAACCGCAGATGCCATTGCCATGCCGTTTTCGCCTGTGGAAATATGCAAATAAATGCCTGCCGGCAAGGTTTCGGTTTTCATGCGTGTTACGCCCACAAGCATCAATGTTGCGCCAAATTCGCCCAGTGCCCTTGCCCACGCAAGCACAGCCGCCGAAAATAATCCGTGCTTTGCAAGGGGCAAGGTAATGGTGCAAAACTGCCGCCATTTAGACGCGCCCAATGTGCCTGCAATAAGGCAAAGCCGCCTGTCTACGCCCAAAAATGCCGTGCGTACAAGGCGAATTACAAATGGCAAATTAACCAACATTTGCGCTAAAATAATGCCTTTTCTTTCAAACACCACGCCAAAGCCCACACCGCGCAGTGCCTTGCCTAAATCTGACGAAAACATCATAAGTAAGCAAAGCCCCAGTACCAGATTCGGCAAAGACAGTGGCAATTCTATCAGCGTTTGTATTGCTTTTTTAAAGGGCAGCTGCATATATGTAAGGGCGTATGCGCAAGGTATCGCAAGCACTAAGCACCAAAGCGTGGACATGCCTGCCGTATAAACGCTTAGCTTTAACGAAAATTGCAATTCGCGAGAGCAAAAGGCCTGCCGCAAATACGGCAAGCCTCCGCTTACAACTGTAAAAATGCTAAAGCCTATAAAAAGCGTTACCAAGAGTAGCACCGCTGTGCAAAGCATTTCAAATAAGGTTCTTTTTTTACGACAGTTTTTCATTTTATGTTAATTCAGCACTTCGTAGCCGTACTTTTGCCAAATGGCTTTTGCGGCATCGGTATCAAGATATGCATAAAAATCTGCAAGGGCAGGGCCTTCTTTATGACAGGCAAGTGTAGCCGCAGGCACTGTTTTTACATATTTGTCCATATCCTCTGTGGCGATAATTTCGGCGGCATCGCCTGTATTTTCTTTCCACACAATTGCCGCGTCACATTCGTCGGCGGCAAGCGCCGTTACTATCGCCGGTGCTGTGGTGGTGCGCGCAATAAGATTTACTTTATCAAAAATTGCAAAATCCTTTAAAATCTTGTCGCCTATTTTGCCGATAGGCGTAGCCTGTGCATCGCCCAAAAGCAAACGAATATCCTTGCTTGCCAAATCTGCCACGGATTTAATATTTTTAGGGTTTCCCTTTTGCACCGCCAACACAGGGATATGCTTTACCAAATCTTTGCTTTCGGCAACAAGCTCTTTTACGGGCTTTAATTCCTCGGAAGAGCCTGCGATAAACATATCTCCCTCTTTTGCGGTGTTAATCTGTGTTTGAATTTGCGCGGCGTTTGCAAAATTTATCTCCATTTCGCAGCCCGTTTCCGCCTTAAACGCCTCGGCAATATCCGAAAATGGTTTTTTCATGCCGGCTCCGCAATAAACCATCAGTTTTTCGCCCTGTAGCTTTAGTGGCTGTGCCGCTGCGCTTTGAGCCGCCTCGCTTAAAGGCGCGCTTTGAGAAACAGATGCTGTGCTGCTTGCCTTGCTTTCTGCCTTGCCTGCGCCGTTTTCTTTTGCGCAGCCGCTAAACACCAATGCCATTGTCAGTGCCGCAATAAAAAGTTTTTTCATGCTAATTCCTCCAAATTTATTAACGCGTAATAGGTTATTCGCCAAATAGCGTTATACTTTCGTAAACATAACGACAACAATATACTATCAGACATTTGCTTATCTGTCAATATTTTTGTAAGCCAAAAAAATATTTTTATGTATAGTTACAAATAGAAAGGCTTTTTTATGATGAATTGCCTATTTAAACATAAAAAGGCTAGATGCCGAATATTGGTCTTATATTAAATATTGAAGTGCAAGGCATCTATAGCGGAAAACACGTCTTAAATAAAATGCAAAAATGGCTCTATACTAAATGTTGGGGTGCGCAAGGAATAGAGTTCAAATAAAACGCAAAGCTGCATAAAAATAGCGTAGCAGATTTACTACTACGCTATCAAGTTTAACTTATTGAGGTCACTGCAAAGCATCTGTTTTACGGGTGGATTTTAATATTATATTTTATGATATATTTTCACATCGTCTTCTATTGGCTTTTCGGGGCTGTCGTATATGCCCTCCACTGTTACCTCGCCTGTAAACACCGCTGTTTCGCCGCTTTCTGTGCGCACTATCAGCCTGCCCTCAAGGTCTATATCTGTGGCAACGCCCTTTACCTTGTCTGTATGCACCTCTCGCAAAAGGTTTACACACCGCGCGCGATATTCGCCTCGCAATGCCGCAAAGCCCTCCTTGCTAAAGCACGCCAGCACCGCTTGAAAGCTTTCGGAAATAGCCAGTGCCAATGCGCCGATATCCCGTGGCTTTTCGCCTGTTTCTGCAAAAATAGATGTAGCGTTTACAAGGTTGTTGCTTTCAAAATATTCACCGCTTTGGGAAAGATTTATGCCTACGCCGAAGATATATCCGCCTTCCACTCCCTCAAACAAAATGCCCACAAGCTTTTTATTATTTAAAAGCAAATCGTTCGGCCATTTTACCTGAGCGGCAATGCCATACATGCGCTCTAATGCATCTTCCACGGCAAGGCTTGCGGCTAAGGGCAGGCAAGACGCATTTGCAATGGGCTGTTTAATCACCTCGGAATAATACAGCGCCATGCCGGGTGCGTTTACCCATGTGCGTCCAAGGCGTCCGCGCCCCTTTATCTGGTTAGTGCTATACACCACAGCGCCGTCTTCAAGCTCGCTCCAATGCTCGCGGCAATATGCATTTGTGCTGCTTGTTTCTTCAAGAAAAAGCATTTCGCGTATCATTATGGCACCTCCTTATGTTTAAATCTTGGCACACCGTCACGTGTTTCCAATATGCCATAGGTGCTTCGCCCAATACGCGGCCGCGAAACAGAGCCTGGGTTAAACAGGTGTATCCCGTCATGTATTTCATAAAACGGCGCATGGGTATGCCCAAATAGGGCAATATCCGCGCCACGCGCCTTTGCGGCAGCGGTAATGCCTGCCATTGTCCATTTTACATCGTAGCCGTTGCCGTGAGTATAAAATACCAATAATCCGTCAAATGCCGCCAGCGACTCGCTTGGCTCAGAATATGAAAAATCACAATTGCCGCGCACCAAGTAAGTGCGCGGTAATTGCACGTTTCTTTGTAAGGTGTACATGTCTTGCAAGCCGTCGCCAAGAAAGATTATCGCGTTTACGTCCTTCTCGGTTTTTACAATATCCGCTAAAAGCTGATATTCGCCATGCACATCAGAGAGTATTAGCAATTTCATCTGCTTTAAATCTCCTTTTTATCAGCCCTGTTTAAACATACTCTGTAAATATCGCTTTTGGCAAATCCTGTTTCGGCGGCGGCTTTTTTGGCAGCCACTGCCGCGCCCTCGCCATTTTGCATTAATTCCTCTGCTATTTGCGATGCGTCCTCTAATGTATATTGCTTTCGCTCTGCCTTATCCGCACCTGCCATTATCAGCACAAATTCTCCTCGCGGCGGTGTTTGCGCAAAATATGCCGCGGCTTCGCCAAGGGTTGTTACTTTAATCTCCTCGTGCAGCTTTGTAAGCTCTCTGCACACGGTAACAGCGCGCGCGCCGCCAAAAGCTTTTACAAGGTCGTCCAGCGTGGTGTTCAGCTTATGGGGTGCCTCGTAAAATATTATTGTGCGCTCCTCGCCCTGTAAAAATTCAAGCCGTTCTTTCTTGGAGCGACGGTTTGTAGGCAAAAAGCCCTCAAACACAAAACGCCCCGTTACCTGCCCCGACACGCAAAGCGCGGTAACAGCCGCGCTTGCCGCCGGTATGGGTATTACACGTATACCCATTTTGTGCGCCTCGCGCACTATATCCTCGCCCGGATCGGATATTGCAGGCATGCCTGCGTCGCTGCAAAGGGCGCAGGTTTCGCCATTTTGCACACGCTCTAAAATATATTCTCCGCGCTCTTTTAAATTATGCTCATAATAACTGACCATTGGTTTTTTAATGCCTAAATGGTTTAAAAGCTTTACAGTTACGCGGGTATCCTCGGCGGCAATAAAATCTGCCTTTGCAAATGTTTCGGCGGCACGCGGCGTTAAATCGCTTAAATTCCCTATTGGTGTGGCTACAATGTACAGCTCTCCGGCCATCGCGTCCTCCTTGTTTTTCGGCTTATTATTCACATTTTATTATGCTTAACAACTGTTATTTTGCAAGACTGAAAGCATAAAAGCTACGTGTAGCCGTTATATATATGGGTTAGCTCATCGCTTTGCTGCCCCTCGTCATTTTCGATAATCAAATCCGGCAAATACCTTATGCCAGCGGCACGGTTTTTTTGCCCTTCTATTAAAAACAGCCATGGAGTGCCTGCTGCCTGCCTTTGGCGCACAAACCTTATTACCTTTGGCTCAATTCGCGCCGCCCGCATAGCGCAGATAACATCTGCCATGCGCTCAGGCCTGTGGCAAAGGCAGAGGCGTCCGCCGTCTTTTAAAAGGCGCATGGCGCAAAGGCACACATCTTCTATAGTACAGCTTATTTCGTGGCGCGCTGTGCGCCTTGTGGGGGAAAGGCTTTCGTAGCCGCCCTTAAAGTATGGTGGGTTGCACGCCACCAAATCATACATAGGTTCGTCTTTAAATGTGCGCAAATCTGCACATATTGGGATAATATTATCCGCTTTGTTTTCTACAACGGATTTTTGCAAAAGCTCTGTACCCTCAGGGCTTATTTCCACCGCCACGCATCTGCCCCTGTGCCCGCCGTCGAAAAAGCGCAGCGGCAATATACCGCAGCCACTGCCAAGCTCGCACACTGCTTCGTTTCGCCGCAGATGGCAAAAATGCGAAAGTAGCATTGCGTCTGTGCCAAAGCGATGTGTATCGCTTACATACACTGCCGTTTTACCGTTTAGCATTTCTTTGGTTACTTTCATTGCAAGGCTCCGTTTCGGCATATGCGTATTAATCGGCACAAAATTACACACATTGGCATTATCCGCGCCTTTTCGCAAAAATTAGGCGGGCACTAAACGCGCCCGCCCTACTTTGAGTTTGTTCTCGGGGAAATTATTCCGCAGAGATAGCGCTTACAGGACATTCGCCTTCGCAAGTGCCGCAATCCAAGCAAGTATCCGGGTCAATTACATATTTGCCATCGCCCTCGGAAATTGCAGAAACCGGGCATACGCCCGCGCATGTGCCGCAGGAAATGCAATCGTCGCTAATTTTATAAGCCATAATTTAATCCATTCTCCGCGCATAATTAATATTCTTAATAATGCCCATGCCGTTCTGCGCGGTGCGGCAAGGGATAGTTACAAAGGAATTAACCTTGTGCCTTTATTTTATCATAAAGTTTTAATATTTCAAGGGAAAAATAAGATTTTGTACCTTTGTGTACAATAATTATTCCACCGTTTCTTCTATTGGCTCAGGATCCGGCTCTACAGGGGCGCGCTTACCTCCGCGCAAATAGGTACATTCCGTGCGCGGATATAATTTTGCAGGTGTTTCAGGCGCATTTTCAAGGCGCACACGCAAGGTAGAGGAAATTAAATTTACCTCTATTACATTGCCAATTCCGTCGGGGGTTTTTACCGTGCTGCCAAGGCCCGGCGTAATGCGATTAAGATATTCGTATGCGGGCTGCTCGTATGCAAGGCAGCACATAAGGCGGCCGCAGCTTCCGCTTATTTTAGCAGGATTAAGCGAAAGCCCCTGCTCTTTAGCCATTTTGATGGAAACAGGCTGAAAATTGGTTAAAAAGCGGCTACAGCAAAAGGGCTGTCCGCAAATGCCAAGGCCGCCAAGCATCTTGCTTTCGTCCCTTACGCCTATCTGCCTCAGCTCTATACGAGCGTGGAACACGCCTGCCAAATCCTTTACAAGCTCGCGGAAATCTATTCTGCCGTCTGCCGTAAAATAAAACAATATCTTACTGCGATCCAGCGTAAACTCCACGTCTACAAGCTTCATATCAAGGCCGTGCTTTTCTATGCGCTTTGTGCATACCTCAAAGGCGTTATGCTCGTCCTCACGGTTTTGCTTCATGCGGCGGATATCCACGGCATCAGCAAGACGCTGTACAGGCTTTAGTGGCATAATCACGCCGGAATTTGGCACCTCATGTATGCCATGTATCACCTCGCCGCACTCTGTGCCGCGTGTGGTTTCCACTATTACGTAGTCGCCTTTTTTTATATCGAGTGCGCCCGGCGCAAAGGAATACACCTTGCCTCCGGATTTAAAGCAAACTCCAACTATTTTAATCATATTTCCAGTACCTTGCCGTGCCGTCTGCGGCTGTTTTCAGTGCCGCCGCCCGACGACAAAATTAGGGCGACGCTTCAAATGGGTTTTAATGTGGCTTTGCTTTTCGCCAATGTAAAAGGCTATACAAGCTCTGCCGCAAGCATTGCCAGTGCCAGCTTTGCGCTGACATTGCGCTGTAAAAGGCTCCCCGCCCTTGCAAGGCACGGCAAAGCCGCCGCGCCAAGTGCTTTCGGCACACCTATGTCTATTGCGCCACGCATACAGGCGGAAAACACCGCCGCGGCATTATCGAAAAGGCGCAATGCGCCCGGTTTATCTTTTTCGTAGGCGCATAATAACGCCCCTATGGAATATTCGTCGCCCTTGGCACTAAGCTTTGCAATCTGTAGTGCTTTATCTAGTACCTCGCGCGCGCTTGCGTCTTGTGCGGCATGCTTTGCAAGGCCTATGCGCCCACCAAACACCGCCGCTAACATCTTTGCGTCTTTGCAAAGGGGCTTAATGTTTGCATTAATCCACTCTGCGCAGACGTCCTCACCCACAGGGGCTAAGGAATATGCACTGCATCGGCTGCGTATGGTCGCCATTACCGCCGCCTCGCTTGTAGCTGTTAATATAAAAAGCACGTTTTCGGGCGGCTCCTCAAGCACCTTTAAAAGCGCATTTGCACTGGAGGCGTTAAGGTTTTGCGCGCCGCGTATAATAACACATCTGCCATTTGCAGACAGAGATGTGTTGTATATTTCTCTGCGCATATTGCGCACTGCCTCTATCTTTATATCGCCGGACACGCCCTCGCCCTCTACGGTTATACATTCCGCACCCTCGCCGCGGATAATGGCATTGGCGGCATGCTGGGAATTGGGGTATAAATAATCTGCCGCTAGGCGCCTTGCGGCAAAGCCTGTGCCTGTGCCTGCCTCTCCACAAAGCAAAATGCTATGGGAAAGCCGCCCGACAGCCAGTGCCGCCGAGAGGCTTTGTTTAAATTCTGTATTTCCGACAATGTTTTCTAAATTCACAGTTTTTCAAAACGCTCCACA
This sequence comes from Oscillospiraceae bacterium, assembly GCA_036661035.1. Lineage (GTDB taxonomy): Bacteria > Bacillota > Clostridia > Oscillospirales > Ruminococcaceae > JAGPHI01. Next base: position 1,598 of record JAVWZM010000070.1, on the reverse strand, counting down.
TTAGTAACAAATACTGTTGCGCCGCCCACTGTAACCTCTAACGGATATGCCGTGGTAACGCCTATGCCGTAAGACGCAGTGCTTGGCACTACTTCTACACGCTGTTTAGAGCAAGAAGAAATTAAATTTATACATTCGTCTACCTTTTCGTCCTCGGTGCCGATAAGTAATGTCATGTTGCCTGCCATTAAAAAGCCGCCCGTGGTTGAAAGGCGCGTAACGGAAAAGCCACCCTTTGTCAATGCGTGGCACACAGCCCCCGAATCCTCTTTGTTGACAATTGCAGTAATCATTTTCATAGTAATAGCCCTCCCCTTTTTATATTTTATATTGTATCACAAATGAGCCGGATTTTCTACCACTTATTGTTATTATTGCCATTTCGCCATGCGCGGCGTGTTTTGGCATATTTAAGCTCCTGCTTTGCAGTTTTGAAAAAATCTCCGCCGAAAAATATAAAATAGTTAATCAGCGAAAACACAATTGCCGCTTTATCTGCCCAGCCGCCGAAAATAAACAAAATAAAATAATACACTGCCGCCATAAAGGCAAGATACTTCATTTTAACAGGTAAAATGAAGAACATCAGCAGCTCGAAATCGGGATAAAGCGAGGCAAACGCGAGAAAAAGCGATATATTAATATATGTGTTTGTGCCTTGCCCGGATATTACCGCCGCCACAATCGCGCCCAAAATTCCACATAAATAATATACGTTAAACTTAAATTCGCCCCACTCGTTTTCCAAGGTGTGCCCTATTATATAATATAGATATAGGGTGAAAACAAGACCAATTACATTTGATGTGGCAGGAATAAATATAAAGGTCAGCAAACGCCAAATCTGCCCATGCATTACAGCAGGCCAAAAAAGGCTGAGATTAAATATGATATTGATATTTGGGTTTATCATATTTGCAATAAACACCATGCCCTGCCCGATAATAATCATCATCATTAAATTGGGTATTGCAAAGCGTCCGAATTTACGCTCCAGTTTATAAAGCCATTTCATTATTTTGAGTACCTCTCTTTTAAGTGTTATTTAATTCTACCAAAGCTTGCAAGGATAATCAACAATTAGTTATGTACAATTTGTAACAATCTTCACGATTGTTGAAAACTTTAACGGTTTCATGCCATTAGTCCACACTTTCAACAGAGTTTTCAACAGTTCTTGTGGAAAAACCTATATACTAAGTGTAAAACTCTGTTGATAATGTTGAAAACTATTCCTCTAATGTTTAAATTATGTTGAAAAGTAAAATTGTTTTTTACAGCAAACCGCAAATAACCGCCGCAAAATATATTTTAGCCGTATTTGTACAAGGCTAATCAAAAATATACACTGCCGTAACCTCAAGGCAACTGTGTTCCACAACCTCCGTAGGGGCGGCGGCTCTGCTCCGCCCGTTGTTTTTTTTGCAATGTTATTGCATTTTGCTCACTCTGCCTATTGGTTTTCTCTATTCTGCCTGTCAGCAGGGGATATAATAGGATATTGCGCGCGGCGCAATAATAACGTATTCCTACGGAGTGTTACCCTTTCGTCACCGAAATGGTAACCGGAAAGGTGTCGCTGTTTGCGAGGCAGCGAA
>JAVWZM010000069.1:0-11314 GCA_036661035.1 Oscillospiraceae bacterium | reverse complement strand
CACAAAAAAGCCGTCATATAAACTGTATCCTATCTGCCCATTACAGGCCCTATATAATAATGCTGAAATAGCAATATTCCGCTAAGCACGGCAAAACCGCCGCTTATCCAAAGCCCATACAGGCACGCGGTTTTTTGGCTTTTGTCTGCCGGCTCTAATATTCGGCTTAAAAGGGCAGATAAAAGCACCAACAGTAGCAAAAACGCAGGTATAAAATACCTTGCCTGCAAGCCGATAATGCGTGCCATACCAACGGGAGTATATGTGATATACATAGCCGCAAGCACGCTTGCGATATAAGCCATGGCAAGGGCAAAAAGCCCAAGCGCGCTTTTTCCGCTAAGTGTGCTTTTTGCATGTGCGGAAAATGCCGCCGAAAGCAGCAAAACCGCCGCAGAGCCGGCACTTACAAGGGGTATATTTATATCCAGCATGCCAAATTCGCCCATTTTGAAAAAGAACAGCACATTTTCGTATAGGCTGCCCAAAGTAATGGCGCAAAACCGCAGTGGATAGCTAAGCACAAAGCGTAATTGCTCCATTTGGTTCACACCATCAAGCATGCGCACAGGTGGCGGATAATTATGCGAAAACACTGCGGCATACACATTAAAAGCAAACATAAGCGCAAGGGCACAGCCAAGTGCCACCGCCGCTGCCTGCCATTTTTTAATGCGGCATTTCCATGCGGATTTTGGCAAAATAAGCGGCAGCGCAAGCCATAAAATATTATTGCCCTTTACAGCGCACAAAACCGCAAACGCCGCAAAAAACCACAGCATGTCCTTATCTGTAATTTCGTCTTTGCAATAATAGCTTGCCGCATAAAACGAAAGGCATAGCATTAATGAATCGTAATTTAAAGACGCCCCCAAAAACAGGCTTAAAGGCAGCAGCATCACCGCCGCAAATACAGGCTTATAACGCCTACAGTTTTTAAGAGCAAAATAGCATATTGCCCCGTAAACAAGCAAGTTTGCAATGCGCCCCGCATACAAAATGCCAAGGGCGCCAAAGCCCACAAGCCTTGCCAAAAGCATGGCTGCCGCCGTATGAATATACGGCAGTACCATAAACAAATTCGGCTCGCGTGTATCGGAAAAGGGCGTGCCCTGCTCCACTGCGCTTTTGTAAGCTGTAAAGCTGTCGCCTATATATGCATCATCTTTAATGGGATAATAGTTGTGGTCCTTGCCCCAAGCGCTTGCAAAATGCTGCATCAGCGCATCTACATCGTCGGGATATGTGCGCTCGTAATCAAAATTAAATCTGCCCTCGCTCATGGCATAGGCGCGCAGATAATGCAGATTTTCGTCCGGCACTTGGAAAGGCGGCGTTGCAAACGCAAACACAAGACCGGCAATTACAATGCATAAAACCGCACGTAAATCAAAGCTTTTAATACATTTACACAGCACAAAAACAAATAGATACATCACGCTAAAAAACGCACATGCATATATATACATTTTAATAGGCGGTATTTTATCAAAGGAATAAAACACTCGCCAATAATAGCACATGCTCACAGCACAGAGCATGCAAATGGCATAGCCAAGCGTCCACCATACGGCGCGCGGCAAAGCTTTTATTTTTTTTGCCACTGCGGCTTTATCCAATAGTCTAACTCCCCTTTACAGGTTGTAAATATCTGTTTTATAGCTTGCAAGGTTGCCGCGCAAAAACTCTATGGTTTCGGCGATGCCTTGCTCAAAGGTATATTGCGGCGTCCAAGCTGTAAGTGAGCGTAGCTTTGCGGCAGAGCCTAAAAGACGCTCCACCTCGCTTTTTTCCGGACGCAGACGCTCGGTATCTGTAACGATAGTGGCGGCAGGGTTAATCTGTCGGATAAGCTCGTGAGCCAAATCCCCAATAGAAACCTCGCGCTCTGTTGCAATATTTATTTCTTCGCCTATTGCCTTTTCGCAATCTGCAATTGCCATAAAGCCTGCGGCAGTATCTTTAACATAATTAAAATCCCGTGTTGGCGCAAGGCTGCCAAGATGAATTTCTGTTTTGCCGCTTAAAAGCTGTGTTATTATTGTGGGAATAACCGCCCTTGCCGATTGGCGTGGGCCATATGTGTTAAATGGGCGCACAATGGTAACCGGCAGATTAAAGCTGCGGTAAAAGCTTTCCGCAAGGCGGTCTGCGCCTATCTTGGTGGCAGAATATGGGCTTTGCCCTTGAAACGGGTGTTTTTCGTCTATCGGCACATACTGCGCAGTGCCGTACACCTCGCTTGTAGATGTAACCAAAAGCCGCTTTGTGCCCACATCTCGCGCGGCATTAAGCACATTAAGCGTGCCTTTAATATTGGTGTCCACATAGCTGTCAGGGCTATGATAGCTAAAAGGAATAGCAATAAGCGCCGCCAAATGGTATACTATATCCTGCCCCTGCATAGCGGTACGCACACCGTTCGGGTCGCGAATATCGCCCATAAACACTTCTATTTCATTTTTGATTTCCGGTGCAAGGCTATCCAGCCAGCCCCATGTGCCAAAGGAATTATAATAGCAAAACGCCTTTACCTTTTCGCCTTTTTTAACCAGAGCCTCTGTTAAATGGCTGCCGATAAACCCGTCTGCGCCTGTAACCATCACTGTATTAGACATATTTATTACCGTCCGTTTCCGATTATTAAATACAAGTATCAAATGTATATAAAGCTATAACATTATAAGTATAATATAAACGAGCATGTTTTTCAATGAAAATTCCATTTAGCTGCAATAATTGATATCTGCATTTGCTTTACAAACAGACTGTATACATTTATAATAATAGAAAGCATAATAGCAAAAGCCGTGGCTTTAAGCAATTGCTTGCACTATTTGCCTGCAAAATACAAATTAGCAATTGTGAAATGGATAAAGATACACAAAATTGTAAGTGCCACTTACGCAATTACCTAAAAAATACAAATTACCGAAAGGAGAATAGCATGACCTTCACCTCGCCGTCCTATCTGCTATTTTTACCTGTTACAATTATTTTATATTATGTTCTTCCAAAGCGCATGCAAAACACGCTCTTGCTGTTGGCAAGTGCTGTGTTTTATTGTTTTAATCTTCCAAGGCTTGAAAGCGGCGGCCGCAACTATATGCCCCTTGTCCTCATTGCCGCCACCACGGTTTTTGTATATTATATTGCCCTTGTCATAGATAAAGCAAGCGGCAAAAAGCGCACAATGCTTACTGCTTTTGCCGTAATAGCCATGCTTTGCGTGCTGGCGATATTTAAGTACAGCGGATATTTTATCAAAACATTTTTTGCGCCCCACAGCCTTAGTGCCTTAGCTTTCCCCCTTGGCATAAGCTATTATACTTTTGCGTGCGTGGCGTATATAATAGACGTATCAAGGCGAGATATTATTGCAGAGCGAGGTTTTATCCGCACTGCTGTTTTCGTAAGTTTTTTTGCCACTATCACCTGTGGGCCTATTTGCCGCGCAGGCAAAATGTTGCCTCAGCTTGCAAGCGAGCATCGTTTTAATGCCGCGAAAGCGTCAGATGCTCTGCGCCTTGCCCTTGTGGGCTTTTTTAAGCAAATTGCCGTGGCAAACATTATTGGGCTTTTTGTAAATGTAGTGTTTAAATCCCCCACCGATTACAGCGGCATGGTGCTTATCACCGCCGCCTTTGGCTATGCATTTCAGCTTTATTACGAGTTTTCGGGCTTTTGCGATATCGCCTGTGCCACCGCCATGCTCTTTGGGCTAGAGATACCACAAAACTTTAAAACTCCGTATTTTTCCACGAATTTCTCCGGATTTTGGAGCCGCTGGCATATCAGCTTATCCACATGGCTGCAAGATTATCTTTTCATGCCCCTTGTTTGGAGCAAATGGACAAGCCACATACCCGTGCTTGGCAAAAAAGTGCAAAGCCCACCCATGATTACAAGTGTTGCCATAGTGTTTATAGTAAGCGGATTTTGGCACGGTAACACGTCACTTTTTGTAATATGGGGCATCATTCAGGCGGTATATCGTGTAAGCGAGGAGCTTTTGCATAAATATTACAAAAAGCCGAAGAAAAAGCCCGCTTTTTTACTGCGCTCTTTTAAAACCTGCGGCGTTTTTACACTATGGAGCTTTAGCCTTATTTTCTTCCGCCTTGGCAGCGAAAACAGCGGCATTGGCGGTGCAATATATTATATTACACATCTTTTCACAAAATCGGAAAACGGCTTTGCCGCAAATGCAAAGGCTATCATTCAAAGGGGCTTTTATCCAAAAAACGACATGATGGTGCTATTATATATTGCCTTTGTAGTATTGGTGCTTGCCGCCGCCATATACATGGACTGGTACCAGTGCTTTAGGCTAAAAGATAAACACATTTCTTCCGTGCTTACAAAGCTGCCCCTTGTTTTGCGCTGGGTGGTTTATTACGGATTTATCGGCGTTATCCTTGTGGCATTTATCATGCAAAGCGGCGGCTACGGCGGCAATGTCAGCTTTGCCTATGGCGGATTTTAGGAGGGGTTATGAGAAAGTTTTTATCCAAAATAGCCCTTGCGCTAGTACCTATTGTGCTTTACTCTGCCATATTTGTGGCGTTTGAGCCAAACGATTATTTTGGCTTTAAGGGCAAAGACACCTTGCTTACGCGCATTAAGGGCTACGAGGGCGCAGGCATAAACAGCATCGTGCTTGGGGATTCTCGCCTTGCGCATATGGACATGGCTCTCGCAAAGGAAGTATCTGGGCACGAATATTACAACATGGCTTTTGGCGGCGCAAGCCTTGAGGAAAGCATGGATTTAATAGAATATGCCAAAAGCGTAAACCCTAATTTAAAAGAAGTTGTTTTAGGCATTAGTTTTTACACGCTTAATGCGTCTTACAACACTGCAAACCGCATTAAAACCATCGAAAAGCAGATAAATAACCCACTTGCATATATATCAAATCTTGAATACAATGTGCAGACGGCGGCGGCACTTGTGGGCGTATTGCAAGGCGTGCCCACAGGCGAAAACGCGCGCGAAACCGCCACATGGCAAGAAAAAGACTATATGCAAGGCGGCAAAGCCCTGTCCTATCGCAAAAGCTTAATTGCCTACGCCGCCATATTGTATCGCGCCTGTGCAAAAGAGGGCACCTTGCCAAGCGCAGGCTTTTACGCCGAGGACATGCTAAAAGCTATGGATAATGGCACCCTTGACGGCGAAAAATTATTATTTGAAATGCAAAGCGCAACCCCCGAAAGCTCTGTATTTAAAATAAACCAAAAAGAACTGGACAGGCTTATCAGCCTTATTGCCGATTATAATAAAGAGGGCATTAAAATTACCGTGGTATTGCCGCCAATGGACAAAAGCGTGCGCAAATTAGTGTGCGAGCCTCTTGGCATAGACATTGCCATGGCAAATGCATTAACAGCGCTACACGCCACCTCTGCCACTGTGCTTGACTACGAGTGGGAAAACGTGCCGCCCTACGACGACAAAATGTTTTTCGATGGGTTTCATCTGGACGAGGTGTATGGCCTTCCCACATGGACGAAAACGCTTTTTAAGGAGGCACAATAATGGCGGCGGATTTTTTGATTTTATACGAGCATGTTGTGCGCGAATACGAAAGCATTTTGCTGCTTAAGCTAGAGCTTGAAAAGCGCGGATATTCCGTGGAAATACAGCAGCTTTTAGGCAGAAAAAAGCTTTTTCGTTTCCTTTTCCCACCCAAGGTGCTGGTGGCAAGCTGTATGTATAACAACGAGGCAATCAACAGCCATGTTTACAATAATATAGGCAAATGCAACAAGGTGGTAAACCTGCACTGGGAGCAGATGCTGTCGGACACGCAGGAAGAAGAAGAATGGTTTAATTTCAGCGGAAACGCTAAAAAATGCATACAGACCTGTTGGGGTAGCAAAACGCGCGAACGCCTTATTGCCCATGGTATGGACGAAAAAAACTGTCCTGTTACAGGGGCTGTGATGATGGATTTTCTTCGTGCTGAATTTAACGGATATTTTATGGATAAGGCGGCGCTTTGCGAGAAATTCAGCCTTGACGCCGGCAAAAAGCTGATGCTGTATATATCCAGCTTTGGCTATGCGTCCATGACAGACGCCGAGGTGAGGGAGCTTTCCGACATGGCAGGGGTAGATTTTAGCGGCTTTGCCGAAACTAACCGTGCCTCCATGGAAAAAACCCTTGAATATTTTGACAAATACCTTGAAGCCCACCCGAATACAGAGCTTGTATATCGCCGCCACCCGTCAGAATGGAACAGCCCTGCATTGCTTGCCCTTGCCGAAAAACGTCCCAATTTCCACGTAATATTCGAGCTTAGCGTAAAGCAGTGGATTGTGGCGGCGGATAAAATATTTATATGGATGAGTACGGCTATCGCCGAGGTATATTTTGCCCACAAAAGCTGCTATATTATCCGCCCTGTGCCCATAGAGCATGAATACGATCCTGTAATATACAAAGATGCGCAGTATCTTACGGATTATAATATGTTTTTAAACGCGGCTGAGGGCGACGAGGAAAGCTTTCCTATTAAAAGCGAAATCATAGAGGGATATTTTAATAGTGGTGACAAGCCTGCATATATCCGCATGGCAGATTTGCTTTGCGAGGTATATGATGCCCCTCCGAGGGACACGCCCTTTGACAGCGAATTTAAGCCTAAATTTAATTTGCTGAAATTTTTTGCTTTGCTTGGTGTACAAGCCTTATTTCGCCTTAAAATAAACCCAATGCGCTTTCACAAAATATCACCGCGCATAGCGGAATTTGCCTCTCGCATTTATGGATACGTCGAAAAAGCGTATATAAGCAAGGAATACGCCGCCGCAATGGAAAACAAAATAAAAAAATTTATCTAGCACTGCGCAAAACACCGTAAAAATATGGTATACTATATCAGACGAAAACACATGAATTTTTGAGGGGGAAAACTTATGAAATATTGCACAAAATGCACCATGCCGGACACAAGGCCGGGTATATCCTTTGACGAAAACGGCGTATGCGTTGCCTGTAGGCATTACGAAGCTCGCAAAAATGTAGACTGGGCGGCACGCTTTAAAGAATTTGAGGCAATGTGCGATAAATACCGCGGCTGCAACGGCCCCGGCGGCTACGACTGCGCTGTAGCGGTGTCAGGCGGCAAAGACAGCCATTTTCAGGTATATATGCTAAAAGAAGTAATGCATATGAATCCTATTTTGTTTTCTGCCGAGGACAATTTTCCTCTTACTGAGGCTGGCAAGCATAATCTTAAAAACATCAGCGAGGCTTTTGGCTGCACCATTATTTCCTGCAAGCCGAATATCCGCGCACAAAAGCTTTTAATGCGCAAATTTTTTGAAAAATACGGTAAACCCACATGGTATATCGACCGTTTAATTTATACCTTCCCTTTGCAAATGGCGCTTAAATTCAATACCCCGTTTTTATGCTACGGTGAAAACGTAAGCTTTGAATATGGTGGCTCAGGCGACGTGGAAACCTATTCTGCCAGAGGGCAGGTAGAAAACGGCGTTGCCGTGGGCATGCCCGAAAGCGAGCTTTTGATAGACGGCGTTACCGAGAACGACCTTGTATTAACCAAAGCCCCATCGACAGAGGAGCTTGCAAGGCTGGATCCTTTTTACATGAGCTATTTTGTGCCTTGGAACAGCTATAAAAACTATATGGTTGCCAAAGAGCATGGTTTCCACGATTTAACCCACGAATGGGACAGAACACATCACGCGGAGAATTTTGACCAGATAGATTCCCCTGCGTATCTTGTACACTCGTGGCTTAAATATCCAAAGTTTGGCCACGCCGCCGCTACAGACTATACCGCGCGCTACATTCGCTACGGCATGATGACGAGGGACGAGGCTATCCCCATTATCAAAGAGCGTGACGGTGCCTTAGATCCACGCTGTGTGCGCGAATTTTGCGAGTTTTGCGGATATACCGAAACCGAGTTTTGGGCTATTATAGACAAGTTTTATAACCGCGATTTGTTTTTTAAAGACGAGTTTGGCCGTTGGATGCTGAAAGAGCCTATTTGGGCTAAATAAACATTTAAGGAGTTTTGTATAATGCGAGGCATTTATTCTTCCGTTACCGATATTCGCCGCAAGGTTTTCACCGAGGTGGCGCGCCTTTCCTACGAGCACGACGGCGAAGATTTTCAAGATATCGAGCAGCTGCCATATAAAATTTTGCCGGGGGAAATAGCAAGCTACCGCGACTCTATCTTTTTAGAGCGCGCCATTGTTTCGGAGCGCATACGCCTTGCAATGGGCTTATCCCTGCGCCCTGTTACAGAGCATGCCCCCCTTGCAAGCGGCATGAAAGAAAGCGCAGTTGCCGAAAAATATTACGATCCACCCCTTGTAAATGTAATCAATTTCGCCTGCAACGCTTGCCCAGAAAAATCTTATCATGTAACGGATTTGTGCCAAGGTTGCCTTGCGCACCCTTGCGTAGAGGTGTGCCCTAAGGACGCTATTCATATAGTACACGGGCGCAGCGTTATCGACCAAGAAAAATGCATTAAATGCGGCCGTTGCAGCGATGTATGCCCATATAGTGCCATTAATAAAATAGAGCGCCCGTGCGCAAAGGCTTGCGGTATGGACGCAATAGGCTCCGACGAGCATGGCCGCGCGGTAATAGACCAAGACAAATGCGTATCCTGCGGCATGTGCCTTGTAAACTGCCCGTTTGGCGCTATTGCCGACAAGGGGCAAATATTTCAGCTTATACAGTCCATTAAAAAAGGCGACCGCGTAATAGCGATAATTGCGCCTGCCTTTGTTGGGCAATTTGGCCCCGACATGTCCCCCGAAAAGATTAAATCCGCCATAAAAATGCTTGGCTTTGACGACGTAGTGGAGGTAGCCATAGGCGCAGACCTTTGCACTATAGAGGAGGCTAAGGATTTTGTGCGCGAGGTGCCCGAATATCAGCCGTTTATGGCAACGTCCTGTTGCCCTGCATGGAGTGTAATGGCGAAAAAGCTGTTCCCCGAATTTGCGCCATATATCTCCATGGCATTAACACCTATGGTGCTTACAGCACGTCTGCTTAAAAAGGAGCATAAAGGCTGCAAGGTTGTATTTATCGGCCCATGCGCCGCCAAAAAGCTAGAGGCAAGCCGCCGCACTATCCGCAGCGATGTAGATTTTGTTATCACCTTTGAAGAATTAATGGGTATGTTTGAGGCGAAAAGCATCGAGTTTGATGTGCTAAGCAAAGACGAGCCTTTGCAAGACGCCACAGGCGCAGGTCGCGGCTTTGCCGTATCGGGCGGTGTTGCAAACGCAGTGGTGGACGAAATACATAAAACCGATCCCGAACGCGAAGTAAAGGTAATGAGCGCAGAGGGCCTTGCCAACTGCAAAAAAATGCTAATGATGGCAAAAGCAGGCAGACTAAACGGATATCTGCTAGAGGGTATGGCATGCCCCGGCGGCTGTGTAGCAGGTGCAGGCACCTTGCAAAACCCCGCAAAATCTGCCGTTGCCATTTCAAAATACAAAACACAAGCACCCCTTAAAAACGCAAGCGAAAGCAAATACGAAATTACACTGGACTTATTGCACGAATAGAATATAGCCAAAATCCTCACAAGCATTTACAGCCTGTGAGGATTTTTTATATTACATATTTTGCTTTTTTATATATTTTTCCGCATGATATTATTTTGATAGCTTATACATTATTTAAAATTCTAAATTCATCAGCTTTGATATTGCCACAATGTATATTTCCAAGGTTTTCAAAAGCAAATCTATAGATACGCCCTCGTCTGCCCCATGCATAGTGCCCACAAAGCTTGGCACTACTGCGCCCGGCTCCTCTACGCCAAAAGATACGGCATTGTTAAAATACCTTGCGTAAGTGCCTCCACCCATAGTAAATGGCTTTTCGTCTTTGCCTGTAATTTCGTTGTATACGCCTATTAAAGTAGTGATAACCTCGCTTTTTGGATCTATTAAAAACGGCACTGTTTCGCGTCCGGGGATAAAATCCGCTTTGCTTTGTTTGGCAAAAGTGGTTAGCTTTGCCGCTATTTCGTCAGACGTGATATTGGTAGGATAGCGTATATTAATATTTTGCATTATTATGCCGCTTTCCATGGCTATCATTCCGCCAATGCATGTAAGAGGCGTAAACATGCCGTCGCTTGCCTCTATGCCAAGGCTTGTACCATCAGTTGATGCAAACAATGTGTGCAGCAAGGATAAAAAGCGGTTTTCTTCCTCTGTGCAAAGCTTGTTATCCAAAAGATAATCCACCACAAGCCCTATGGCGTTTATGGTGCCGTCCGGGTGTGCGGCATGGCCGCCCACGCCGAAAGCCGATACGCGCACCATGCCATTTTCCTCTGAAAGCTTAATAGTTTCGGTTTCTTTAAGCGCGGTGATATCCGCCTTTACAACGGCATATGCGCGGTCGGGTACTACGTTTGACGCAACTCCGCCTTTAATGTCTACAATATTTGTGCAAATAGGTTTCGACACAAAATCTCCGCCGAATATGCCCTTTTCGCCATAGCATACAGGGAAATCGCCGTCGGGCGTCATGCAAAATGCAGGCTGTTCAAAATGGTTTAAATACCATTCGGTATCGCCCATGCCTGTTTCTTCATTTGCGCCAAGCAAAATGCGCAAGGTATATGGCTGCTCTATGCCAAGCTCTTTAAAAAACTTGGCCGCATACAGCGTTACAATGGCAGGGCCTTTATCGTCTATTACGCCTCTGCCTATTAAATAACCGTCTTTTATTTGCATGTCATATGGGTTTTGCGTCCAGCCATTGCCTTCGGGCACTACGTCCAAATGTGTAATGGTGGCTATCTGACGCTCGCTTTTGCCTTTTACGTCTGCATATCCTATATATCCGTCGCAATTATGCGCGTCCAGCCCCATGCGCGCCGCTATTTCAAGGGCTTTATTAAGTGCCTTTGCAGGCCCCTCGCCATAGGGTTCGCCCGGTGCCGGTGTACTTTCCACCGACGGAATATCCACCACAGCCTTAATGTCTTTTAGCATTGCATCTTTATTTTTTTCGATAAATTCCTTTGCAAGTACACGAATATCGTTCATAGCATTGCCGTCCAATCTGCCGCCTGTATGCGGCTTTATCATTAAAATATTTGCCATATTAAAGTTTAATCAGCATTAAATAGTATACCATAAACTAAGCTTTTGTGGTATACTAAACCTATTAAAACTGTCGCAACAGTTTTAATTGTGCATGTGCGATAGCACGCACATAGGATAAGCTTTTTAATAAACAAGTCCGCAGACTTGTTTTATTAAAACTGTCGCGACAGTTTTAATTG
>JAVWZM010000068.1:0-11579 GCA_036661035.1 Oscillospiraceae bacterium | reverse complement strand
CAACCGTATCTTGCATATGTTTGCTTGCTGAATAAAAATGCCAAGGCATTCTTGCATAGAACACCTTGGCGCAATTCCTGTTTTACGGATGGCTACCCCAACATTTGACAAAGAGCCAATAAAAACAGCTATATTTCTTTAAACCGAAAACGAGCTAATGCGCTTTGCTTAAAACTACGAAAAATACATAGTTTTATGCAAAACGCATCAGCTTCGTTTATATTGCTATTTGCTTTTTATCTGCAAAATTTTTCTATATACGAGTCCAAAGTGCCCTGTATGATTTGTTTTGCTACTTCTACACCCTGCTCTTCGTCCACAACGGTATCCTTGCCCTCAAGGTTTTTATATACGCTGAAAAAATGACGCATCTCCATAAAGATATGCGGTGGCAATTCTTCAATGTTGCGGTATCCGTTATAGGTTGGATCGTCAAATGGAATGGCAATAATTTTCTCGTCCAGCTTGCCTTGATCTTTCATTGTAATTACGCCTATGGGATAGCACCGCACTAAGCTGAGTGGATGTATGGTTTCGCTGCAAAGCACCAAAACGTCCAATGGGTCGTTATCATCGGCATAGGTGCGCGGAATAAAGCCGTAGTTTGCCGGATAATGTGTGGAGGTATGCAAAATACGATCCAAAATAATATGCCCTGTTTCCTTGTCCAGTTCATACTTGTTTTTAGAACCTTTTTCTATCTCTATCACCGCTACAAAATCGTCTGGGTTTATGCGTGCGGGGCTGATATCGTGCCAAATATTAGACATATACTCACTCCTCAATTAATGCAAAGTCTCTTGTGCTAATATAGTGTAACATACCATGCTTTTGCTTGCAATAGAAAAGGACGTTTTGTTTCCATAAAGTAATACTTTTGTACTATTTGACGAAATATATGTGTAACTCATGGCATTTTCGCCGATATTTTGTAATAATCACCACGGTTTTTTCCTTCGTTATAAATTTGTTGAATTATGCGCCGCAATTTGTTACTATAATATATATAAGTATTAATGAAAGGCGGCTAAATATGCGATTGGCACCTAAGGCTCTTAAATATGGCGTACTTTTACCTGCCTTGTTAATATGTGTATTTCTTACGGCATGCTCGCAAAAGCGGATTGAATTTACCATGTACGTAAACACAATACCTGTAAACCTTGATCCGCAGATTGCAAGCACCCCCTCGGAAATAACAAGCGTGCTGCATCTGTATAACAGCCTTTTTCGCAAAGGGGCAGACGGCAAGGTAGTGGCGTGTGCCGCCAAGGATTATTCCGTAAGCGAGGACGGGCTTGTATATACAATTACCATTAAAGCTGAGCAGAAATGGCATAGCTACAAGATTAATGGCGTTCGCATCGAAGATGTGCTTACCGCTTCTGATTTTGCTTTTGGTATAAGCCGTGTTTTCGACAAAGACACCAAATCTCCTTATGTTCAGCCGCTTTCCACTATTAAAAACGGGTTAAAGATATTGGACGGTGCATTGCCGCCAAGTGCCCTCGGCGTAAAGGCAACAGACGAATACACCTTGCAAATTACCCTTGAACACCCGGATCCGCTATTTATAGATAAGCTTTGCCTGCCCGGTACAATGCCTTGCAACGAAACCTTTTTTAAAAGCACAAACGGCGCCTACGGTCTTTCCGGAAAAACCACACTTGGCAATGGGGATTTCGAGCTTGTTACATGGGTTTCCGATAGCGGAATAGGTATGAAAAAGGCATCTGGCGGAAACGGCGAGATAAATTATCTCCGCCTTATTCTTCCCGAAAAGCGTAGCAACGATTTAACGCCTATCGAGCGTCTTGCCGATGGCGATACAGACGGCGAGCTGATACAAGGCTATGTAGAGGACAATCGTTTTTCCGGCATTAATTTTGCCACCACTGTATGGACGCTTTGCTTTAACAACAATAACAAATATCTTGCAAATGCGGATATTCGCCGCGCGCTTGCAAGCTGTGCCGAAAATGCCGACTTAAAACTGGACGGTAAATCCCTTTTAGCCAGTGAAGGGCTTGTGCCGCCTAGCATCTCCATGCTGGAAAAAAACTATCGCGAATACGCAGGCAATTTGCTTTTGCCTGTTCCCAATGCCGCCGCCACATATCGCAGTGGGCTTGAGCAGCTTGGCATAAGCAAAGTTTCCGGCTTAACGGTGCTGGTGCCGAGCGACGGCGAATATGCTGAATATTTTGAAGAAATAGCGCAACAATGGCAAAAAGATTTATCGGTATTTTTCTCTGTAAAAAAAGTGTCGCGTGCAGAACTTGATAAAGCCGTTGCCGACGGCAATTACGACATTGCGTTAATTCCTTTATCCCAATCCGAAAACGATGTTTCCGCACTTTTGGCAAGGTTTAAAAGCACAAGCTCCAATAACCCCTGCGCATATAAAAGCGAGCAATACGACAGCTTGCTTAAAAGCATCGAGCTTTCTCGCGACAGCGGCAAGCGTGCGGATTTATACGTTGCCGCAGAAAAGCTTATTTTAAGCGACGCGCCGATTGTTCCGCTTTTTTACGAAACAGGCACGTTTTTGTATTCATCGGATATATCAAATCTTGTTGTAAGCCCATATGGGCCGATTATAGATGTCAGCTTTGCAATTAAAAAAACTTAGCAAATTTAGCAAATGCGCATTAAGTTATCCCTTGCGCCTCCGATAATATAAGTAAGGGAGGTGGATACGATGGATCCATCCGCAATAGCCGCTGTCAGCATGAGCCTTAGCTCTGCAAAGACCTTACAAGCTGTAAATGTATCCATGCTTAAAAAGACTATGGACTTGCAGCAAACACAGATGTCATCGCTTTTAAACACGATGAGCTCTGCACCATCTTTCGGTCACAAGCTAGACACGCGCGCTTAATTACCCTTTTAAAAACGGGGCTGTACCTTTTGGTACAGCCCCTGTTTTTTCGTTAAAGCTATCGCAACGGTTTTAGCCATGCATATGCTATGCCACACATTAGGATAAACTTTTTAATAAGCAAATCCGCAAGACTTCTTCATTGACATTCCCCTTGCACACGCGTAAATAATCATTGTGCTTTCGCGTTATACATGCTAATGAAATTCATCGCGCATATGCTAGTTTATGTTTTTACCAAAAAACGCCGCCGTTCCCTTTATCTTAGCCATCAGCGCGTCAAATTGGGCGGGTGTAAGGCTCTGTGCGCCGTCGCTAAGCGCATGTGCAGGATCGTTATGCACTTCTATCATAAGCCCGTCTGCGCCTGCCGCTATGGCTGCAAGAGCCAAAGGCTCTACCATCCAAGATATCCCTGCCGCATGGCTTGGATCTATCACCACAGGCAAATGGCTCTTTTTCTTCAGCATTGGCACTGCACTTATATCAAGCGTGTTGCGCATACTGGTTTCAAATGTGCGTATGCCACGCTCGCACAAAATTACGTTTTCGTTGCCGCCTGCCATAATATATTCTGCGCTCATTAACAGCTCGTCCAAGGTGTTGGAAAGCCCTCTTTTCAGCAAAATAGGCTTATTCAAATGCCCAAGCTCTTTTAAAAGCTCAAAGTTTTGCATGTTTCTTGCGCCCACCTGTATCATGTCCACATCTTCAAAAAGCGGTATATGCTCGGTGTTCATAATCTCTGTAACTATTGGCAGCCCACATGCTTTGCGTGCCGCAAACAAAAGCTCCAACCCCTCTCCGCGCATGCCCTGAAAAGCATATGGAGATGTACGCGGTTTAAACGCGCCGCCGCGCAAAAAGCCTGCGCCGCTTCCCTTTACTGCGTCGGCTATCTCCGTGAGCTGTGCTGCGCTCTCTATGCTGCACGGCCCTGCCATTACACTGAAAAAGCCGTCGCCTATCTTATGCCCCAAGCAATCCACCACCGTGTTTTCAGGGTGAAATTTACGGTTTGCCTTTTTGTAAGGCTCGCTTACACGTTTCACATCTGCCACGGCTTCGTTTGCGGCCACAAGGTCGATATCAATTGTTGATGTATCGCCAATAAGCCCTATCAGCTTTGTTTGTTCACCTTCAGAATGATGTATCTTGAAGCCCTTCGCCTCAAATTCACCGCTAAGCGTAGATATTTGTTTAGGTGTTGCGTTTTCCTTAAAAATAATAATCACAATATATTCCTCCAATATTTATATTTAACAAACCAAGCCTGCAGACCGAGTTTGTTGAAAAACTTATCCTATGTGCGTACTATCGCACATGCACAGCTGAACTTGCACAGCAGCTTTAACAAAACAATGTTATAAATTTGTTTTGCCGAAAACCTGCCCTTCACATGTTCCGACGCAGACGGCATTAAACCGCTATGATAATTAAAATCTATAAAAAAACAGAGCCAACAGCTTACTGAAAGCTGTCGGCTCCGAAATTTACAATTCGGTACGTACTAGTACGTAGACACAGCGTTTTCGCAGCAAGCTAAAACCTTACCAAAATAGGTAAAGCCGTAATAATAAGTATAGCTTGTGTTTGCAAAAACGTTCATATAAAACCTCTGTACGCGGCAAAAAATTACCGCCATTTATGTGCAAATTACATATAAGTTATATTCTGTTATTGTTTAGTCTAAACTGTTTTTTTGAAATTGTCAAGTGCTTAAAAATAAATCTATCGGTTTTTATCTTTTGTCACCAAATATCTTTGCTTTTTCTCACATAAATTATCCGCTTAACAGAAATTGAAATAATTTTTTCTTAATATAAAAAAATCGCTTGCACTTATGACGATTTTATATTATAATAATAAAGCATCATATGCCGGTGTGATGGAATTGGCAGACGTGCGGGACTCAAAATCCCGTGGTAGCAATACCGTGTCGGTTCGACCCCGACCACCGGCACCAAAATTATCAGCATTTTTGCTGATTATGCAAGAATGAGATTGCCCTTGAATGTCTGATACACATTCAGTTATAGGGCAGTCTTTTTTTGCATCATACCCCATAGCTATTGAAAGCTTCTGTAAAGCTAAACCCTAACATCTTACCCGCTTGTAAGATGTTAGGGTTAGTTTTGTATAGGCTTTCAGCATTAAATATTTGTAAGAAGCTTAAAGCGGAAAATAATTTGTTTTTCTACTACTTTGTGTTTATTTAGCTTGTGCAAAAAGCCATGGATACAAGTCTGCCTCACGGAATGCCAGCTCCCATACGGTGTGATTTTCATTAGGGTACTCTATATATTCATATTTATCGGCCCCGGCAGCTTCTAAGGCGTTTACAAAATCACGTGAATAATCTACAGGGGTAATACTATCGGCGTCGCCATGATATATTTTCATAGGCAAATCTTTTAATATTTCAGCTCCGTTTACAGGCGCATATCCACAGGTAATGACGGCCGCTGCAAATGTGTCCGGGTTGTGCATTAGCAGGCTGTACAGCCCGCCGGCGCCCATGGAAATACCTGTAGCGTACATTCTGTTTTCGTCCACGCTATAGCTTTGAGCTACAGTGCTAACCAGCTCGTTCACTGCCTCAATTAGGGGCTCTTCGCGAGCTTTATCAAAGGCGGGTTGCTCAGCGCCTATCATTACAGACCAGCGCTTATCTTCAGGGCATTGCGGTGCAATAACAATGCAAGGGTATTTTTGCAGATTTTCTTCGCTTAATAAAGTTTGCATAATTGAGTTTTTGGTCGCTTGCTTTACGTTATCTGTGCCACGCTCGCCGCTGCCATGCATAAACAGTACTAATGGATATTCCTTGCTTTCGTCGTAGCCTTGTGGCACATAAATATTATAAGGCAAGGTGACGCCGTTAGATGCATTTAATACTTCGCCTTGCATTTTGCTGCTCATGTCTATGCTACTGAAAATATTTATTCTGCCCGCTTTGCCCAAGAAAAAATATATAAATATCGAAAAAGCAACTACCAATGTTAATAACACTATTAATATTATTTTAAGTATTTTTATGCCCTTGTTTTTTGTTTTCATAATTACTCCTACTCTCTGTTTAATATCCGTTTTTCTTTTTTGCTTTTCGTGCTTTAAGCACAGCTGTAAGTCCCTTACAAAATTGACCGTTCGCCATTACTAAAATGCCGTCTAGCATAGCCGTGTTTACTAATCCGTTACTCATGCGTGCTAGCTGTCGATATGGTAAATTCATTAAAAACATTATATTATTTTTCCACAAATAATTCCCTGTTACTTTAAAAAGCCATTGAGCTAAACGGATAATATTATATAAAAGCCGTGCAAAGCCACGCTTATATTTGCCATGTTCTATTATGCTGGTATAATCTAATTGCTTACTAGCATCAAATGTTTGCACCGGTAATTTACGCCCTAAAAGCACTTCGTATTCTGCGTCGCTTATATTGTGTATGTCTGCCTTAAAATAAGATGGCAACCTGTCGGCGCTATATAATGTCGACGGCTTGGTGCCTGCTTTCGCAGTAACTATTTCCAGCTTTATATCTTGGCTAGAGGCACCTACTAAAATATTGTATTCACCACCCTCTTCAGCCCACTCATTTAGGCTTGTATCAAAATAAGCAAATGCGTGCTCGTCTAAAGCAACTACTACCTCTTGTTCCTCATTTGGCTGTAAAAACGCCCTAGCAAAGCCCTTAAGCTCTTTAACAGCTCTGAATATTTGGCTGTTTTGCTTTGAAACATATACCTGTGCTATTTCTGCTCCGGCTACCTTGCCTGTATTTTTTATTTTAAATTTTACCTTATTATCGCTATATTTAATTTGGCTATATTCAAAACTAGTGTAAGACAAGCCATATCCAAAGGGATATTGCACCGCCACCCTTGCGGTGTCGAAATATCTATATCCTACAAAAATACTCTCTGCGTGCTTTGCCACAATATTATTATCCAGATAATATTTATACGACGGGGTATCTTTGTACTGTAACGGATAAGTTTCAGCAAGCTTGCCGCTTGGGCTAACTTTGCCTGTAAGAATGTCTGCTATAGCCCCTGCACCGGCTTGGCCGCCTAAGTACCCATGCACTATGGCACTAGCCTTATTTGCCCATGGCATTTCCACTGCGCTGCCACCGGATAAAATAACTACTACGTTACTGCAAGCCATAGTAACAGCTGCTAATAAGTCTATCTGATTTTGCGGCAATTGCATATTTGTACGGTCAACACATTCCGCCTCGCTGCCCTCATCTAAGCCTAAAAACAACAAGGTGATATCCGCTTTTGCAGCTAGGGCAACGCCCTTTCGTTGCAAGGCTCTGCTCTTGCCGCCAAACCGCTTAAAGCCTTGTGCATAGCCTATGATATCTAGCTTCTCTTGCTGTAGAGTATCTAATGCATTGTCTATAGCTACAGGGTTAATCAGCGAGCTGCCGGCGCCTTGATATCTGGGAGTCTTAGCAAAATCGCCGATAATGGCAATCTTGGATTTATTGGATAACGGCAACAAATTGTTGTGATTTTTTAAAAGCACTACAGATTGTGCTGCGGCATTTCTGGCAATAGCATGATGCTCCTTGTATTCAAATGCCTTGCCCTTATGCATATATGGTAAGGTATCATAAATTAATGCTAAAATGCCTTCAACACTATTATCTACAATGCCCTCGCTTAATGTGCCGTTTTGCACTGCTGCAACAATTTCTCTATCCGTTAGCCCGTTTGAGGTAGGCATCTCCAGCTGATTTCCGGCAACTAGCCCACGCACTCTGTCGTTTTCTCCGCCCCAATCGGTAACCGCTACACCCTTAAATCCCCATTCTTTATACAAAATATCTTGCATTAAATGAGTGTTTTCATTAGCAAATGCGCCATTTATACGGTTATAAGAGGTCATAATCATTTTTGCCTTGCCTTGCTGTACAGCGTATCTAAAGCCCTCTAAATATATTTCACGCAAGGCACGCTCGTCTACCACCTCGTTAATATTCATGCGATAGCTTTCTTGGCTATTTACCGCGAAATGTTTAGGGCATGCGGCTACTCCCTTTGATTGAATACCGTTTATCATGGCGGCCGCCATTTGCCCTGTTAAATAAGGATCCTCTGAAAAATATTCAAAGTTACGCCCGCAAAGTGGGTTGCGCTTAATATTAAGCCCCGGTCCGCATAATGCACTTACGTTTTCGGCAGCCGCCTCTGTGGCTAAAAGACTGCCGATTTTTTCCACAAGAGCAATGTCCCAACTATTTGCCAAGGCTGATGCCGTAGGAAAGCAAGTAGATGGCAAGCTTTTGTTAAGGCCTAAATGGTCGGCCTTTCCGCCTTGCTTACGCAAGCCGTGAGGGCCATCTGTAATCATCATTGAGGGAATACCAAGACGTTTTATAGCCTTGGTATTCCAATAATTTGCACCGGAAAGCAATGAGGCCTTTTCTTCTAATGTCATCTCCTCAATAAGTGCTTTATAATTCATTGCGGATCTCCTTTATGAGAATAAATTTGTACGGTTCACTAAGGTATGGCAGAAGGTATGCATACGGTCGCGCAAGCCGTTTGCCACGCCTACAGGGTCTGCCTTATAAAGCTCTGCTACATATTTGCGGTTGGTTACTACCAATGGATCAAGCATTAGCTCGTTGCCGTACCGCAATGCCATGTTAGCATCCATAAAGCTGCCTAGCACGGCGTCTGTGCTTACAATACCATCAAAGCCCCATTCAGTACGCAGCACATCTTGTAAAAGTTCAGGGTTACCGCCGCTCCATTTATGTCCAATGTAAATAAAGCTAGACATTGCCGCGGTAACATCTGCCTCTTTAACAGTAATTTCAAATGCACGAAGATGCATTTCACGCAATGCTTGCTCGTTTGACCACACACTAACGCCACTGCGAGCGTTAATTTCCTGCTCGTTCAAGGCGAAATGCTTCATAAACACTAATATGTTGTGCTTTTGTGCACCACGCACCATTGCAGCTGCCATTTTGCCGGATAGTAGTGGATCTTCTGAATAATATTCAAAGTTACGGCCGCCCATAGCTGTGCGGTGTAAGTTCATACCCGGTGCATACCAGCCGGTAACACCGTATATTTCAGCCTCGTTACCTACGGCGTCACCAAGTTTTTGAGCAAGATCGTCGTTCCAAGTAGATGCAATTACCACAAGTGTAGGGTATGCCGCTGCAACTACCTTTGTAAAAAAGCTGTTAATGCCGGCAGGGCCGTCTAACAAAATGGTTTCGGGTATACCAAGCCTGTCCACTGCGGCTGTTTTATAAGCACCGTTTACAAATATTTCTTGCATTTCTTTAAAAGTGAATTGGTCTAAAAATTTATCCCACTGTGGGTCGTCAAAATCCAGCCCTTTCATTTGGCTTAAGATGATGCCGTTTTCTGCGCCCATGGTTGGCAATACGCCCTCGCCCTTTGCGGGCTTTTGTGCAAATAAGCTTACCACTTCATCAGAAGCTGTAAATTTGCGGTTTTCAGCTCTTGGATACGTTGCGTCCCAATCACTGCGTGACAAATAAGTTAAATCGCCATTTGCATAATCAAACCTGTTTTCAATAGGTGCGTCGGTAGCGTCATCTGTGTTATATATTACAGCCTTTTCTACTGTATAAGGCTCGGTGCTTACAATATTGTGTACACTTTTGCCTACCTTAATATCATATTTCCCGGCCTCAAGCACATAAGCCTGCGCATCTTTTTCGTCGTAAGACGACATATCACGGGTATCAAAGCTTACTGTTACTACTTGGCTCTCATTAGGCTGCAAAAGCTTAGTTTTGGCGTAGCCACCTAGCTCGATAGCTGATTTTTCGATACCATTAGCAGTATATGGAGGTGTAAAATAAAGCTGTACTACCTCTTTACCTGCTACCTCACCTGTGTTTGTAACTTTTACCTGTGCG
The DNA here is from genome assembly GCA_036661035.1 of Oscillospiraceae bacterium. Lineage (GTDB taxonomy): Bacteria > Bacillota > Clostridia > Oscillospirales > Ruminococcaceae > JAGPHI01. The sequence continues at coordinate 1,775 of JAVWZM010000068.1, read as the reverse complement.
CTGATTTTGTTGTTATTTACATCATATTTTACTGTTTCCCAGTCAAATTGAGTATAGCTAAGGCCGTATCCAAATGGGAACTGTACAGCTTTTTTATAGCCTGCTTCGTCATTTGCATAATATGTTTCGTAAAAGCGATAGCCAATATAAATGCCTTCTTCATAATTTAGGAAAGACATTTTTTCAATATTATCAAATTTGTAGTCGCCTAAATTAACAGTAGCAGGCGCTGTAGTAGCATCGTAGGCATAGGTGTCTACTAAACGGCCTGAGGGGTTAATCTTGCCTGCCAAAATATCAGCAAGTGATTGGCAACCATATGGCCCAGGTGTGCCTATCCATAATGCGGATTTTATAGAAGGATATTGCTCTAAAAACCCAAGCTGAATAGCGTTGCCTGCGTTAATGATTACAGTAACATTTTCAAAATTACCACATACCTTTTCTAATAAGGCTAAGCTTGTAGCCGATGGTGAAAGCGCTTGTGGTGTTAAATCTGAAGTTTCGGCGGCAGAATTTGACAAAAACACAATAGCGTTTTCACTATAAGCTTTTGCGTTTTGCAGCACATCATTTGTTAAATAATCGGGTGCTGGCTCGCCCTCGTCTTTTTTGCCTAGCATAATAGACGCAATTTGCGCAAGACCGGTGCCTTGCTCCTTTTCACCTGTAGCACCAATGCTTCGATAGGTATCTACAAGGTCCTTGTTGTACTCTATACCACCTTGTTCCAGAGCAGTATAAAAATCTACAGCGTCGTCTGTGCTAGCAGCACCGGAGCCGGAGCCACTATATTTTATGTTAAAGGAAGCCTTGCTAAACACGTTAACCTTGTTGCTTTTTAATGGCAAAGAATTATCTTGGTTTTTAAGTAACACGATGCCCTCGTCTGACACCTCACGTGCCACAATAGCCGCAGCATCACGGGCTACTTGTCCCTGTGGCGTTTCAGAATCCAAAGATATGGTAAACAGCCTAGACACACTACTTACAATCGGTGCTATTTGCATAAATGCAAAGGCGAATACACAGGCTAAAGCTATTAAGGCAGTAAAGCGTATAGGCCTATTCTTGATTTTTTTATACATTTTATCCTGCTTTTTAGCTAGGCGTTTTTCAGCCTTTGGCATAGCGGATATATCCGCCTTGCGCTGTACCTTAGCGGCTTTTTGTTGTGCAATGTCTTGCTTGCGCGCTTTTTCTCGCTCTTGCTGCGGCATAGCTGCAATTTCGGCTTTCCGCGCTTTTTGTAGCTTTCGGTTTTCACACACCTGTGTAACAATGGCTTTTTTCATTTCATTTTTCCCAAACATAAATGCCTCCTATATTAGTTAAAAATGTATTTTGCTTATACCTTCATAATATCATCTGCGAAAAGCTGTGCATACAATAATTTGTATAAAAATAGCACAATTTGGATTTTTATGATATAATAACCGCAAGCGGCCATTATAATGGCTCGCAGCGCTATTACTTATACCGTTTCATCTCCGCTAAAGCGCGAGCCGTAAACATGGCGGCTCCCCGCCCGTGGGCTAATCAAGCAGCAAAGCTACAGATATGTACAACAACCGCAAGCTGTTTATGCTTGCAATGCGACTGTTTCGCTCCTACTCCGTAGGGGCGGTGGCTCTGCTCCGCCCGTTGGGTTTTTGCAATGTAATTGCATTTTTCACATTTTATTGTGCCTTACAGTGCTTTATTCTTTTTTTCATATGACAGTGCTAATCACTGCATTTGTCTTTACATATAGCAAGGCTAAATAAGAACACGCG
>JAVWZM010000067.1:0-11632 GCA_036661035.1 Oscillospiraceae bacterium | reverse complement strand
TGGGTTCGCTGCCTCGCAAACAGCGACACCTTTCCGGTTACCATTTCGGTGACGAAAGGGTAACACTCCGTAGGAATACGTAATAATTGCGCCGCGCGCAATATCATATATAAACCCCTGCTGACAGGCAGAGCAGAGAAAACCAATAGGCAGAGTGGACAAAATGCAATTACATTGCAAAAATTCTGTGACCTATCACAGATGTACAGCTAAAACCGCAGCGGCAGCTTTAAAACAAGCTGCTAAATAAAGGCAATGGGCAAAACGAAAGGGGGGCAATTGTGAACAGCATTACTAAGCGTTGGGTTAAGGGCAGTCTTTTAATTACAATTGCCGTGCTTTTGGTGGCGGAGGCGGTGTTTTTATATTTCTCTATTGCAAATTATTATGACGGCGCACGCCGTGCGGCAATGGTGCGTTTTAACGCTTTGTCGGCTCAGCTTTCCGCAAGCGCACAGACAGACGACGGGCGAAACCTTGCGCTGCGCCGCATGGTGGAGCAATTTGCGGAAAAAGATAAGTTTGAAATGATGCTGATGGATTACACAGGCCATATTGCCACAAGCACCACCGGCTTTGTGCCGCAAAACGAAAATGTACCGCAAGATTTTACCTATGCCATGCAAAGCGACAGCGGTATGGGGCAAGACATTTACCGCACAAGGCAAGGCGAAAAGGTGCTGGCACTTACGTCTTTTTTGCCGGAAACAGCAGGGGAGATAGTGGCGGTGCGCCTTGTTACCTCCCTTACCTTACTGGATAAAAGCATTGTGAGTTTGGTTGCGATAAGCCTTGCATTTGTGCTTTTGATAGTTCTTTTCAGCGTGTGGTCGGGCATGTTTTTTCTGCGAAGTATAGTGCGCCCCATAGCTATAATAGAAACCACCGCAACCAAGATAGCAAGCGGAGATTTAAACATACGTATCGAAAATAAATACAACGACGAAATAGGCTCCCTTTGCAACACTATCAACACCATGGCAAGCGAACTTGGCAAATCCGAAAAGATGAAAAACGATTTTATATCCTCTGTTTCCCACGAGCTGCGCACGCCACTTACGTCCATTAAGGGCTGGGCGGAAACCTTGGGGCATATGCAGCCAAGCGACGCAGGCTATAAGCGCGGCATAGAGGTAATTGCCAGCGAAACAGACCGTTTATATAATATGGTTGAGGAGCTTTTGGATTTTTCTCGCATGCAAAATGGCATTAAGCTGAATTGCGAGTTGCTGGATTTAGTGGCGGAGGTAAGCGATACCGTTATCATGATGCAGCAGCGTGCGCGCCTAGAGGGCGTATCCTTCGATTTTGAGGAGCAGGAGCTGCCCATGCCTGTATTTGGAGATAAAAACCGCTTGCGGCAGGTGTTTGTAAATGTTATAGATAACGCCATAAAGTATTCTCCGGAAAATACTGCCATTAAAATAGACGTTTTACAAGACGGCGTGAACGCCTTTGTTAATATTGAGGACTGCGGCGCAGGTATAGACGTGGAAGACTTGGAAAACGTAAAGCAAAAATTTTTCAAGGGCAAGGGCGCTGTGCGCGGCAGCGGTATAGGCCTTGCCGTGGTGGACGAAATAGTAACGGCACATGGTGGGCTTTTAACCTTGCAAAGCGAGGAAGGCCGCGGCACAACAGTAACGGTGCGTTTGCCTATTTACACAAAACAGGCGGCACAATAAGATATCGCCTTGCACAAGGCATACCAAAGCGCACATTGCTATATTATATATAAAGGAAATGATGATTATTATGGAAAAAGAAAAACCGGTTTTTAAAACTCGTGTTGGCGGGCAAGCCCTTATGGAGGGAATAATGATGCGCGGCGCCGACAAAATGTGCGTGGCAGTGCGCGAGCCAAGCGGTAATATATTTACCGAGGTAAGCCCTGTAAAGGTAAACGCTTGGCACAATATATTTTTTGTGCGCGGCGTGTTAAACATGGCGGATAATCTAATCAGCGGTTATAAATGCCTTATGAAAAGCGCGGACATAGCCATGCAGGGCGAAGAAGTAGAGGAAGACAAATTCGATAAATGGATTTCGGAGCATTTTGGCGAAAAGGGCAGCAATTTCGTTATGGCATTGGCGGCGCTTTTCGGCGGCATGCTGGCAATAGTTTTATTTATGATTTTGCCCACCACCATTGTAGGGCTTGTAGACAGGTTTTTACCCCTTGGCGGCTTTAAAACACCGATAGAGGGCGTGTTAAAGCTTGTAATGCTTGTGGGCTATATGTGGGCAGTCAGCTTTATCCCCGAGATGAAACGCCTGTTTTCCTACCACGGTGCCGAGCATAAAACCATAGCTTGCTACGAGGCGGGCGAAGAATTAACCGTGGAAAATGTGCGCCGTCACCGCCGCTTTCACCCACGTTGCGGAACAAGCTTTATATTAATTGTAATTGTAATCAGCATTTTGCTTTTCAGCGTTTTGCCGTGGACAAGTACATTTTGGCGCGTAATACAAAAGCTTTTGCTTTTGCCACTTGTAATAGGCATCAGCTACGAAATAATAAAAATTTGCGGCAGATACGACAATATTGTAACCCGTGCAATATCCGCCCCCGGCCTTTGGCTACAGCACATTACTACCCAAGAGCCGGACGACAGCATGATAGAAGTGGCAATTGCCGCGGTATTGCCTGTACTGCCTGAAAATAAAGAGGACGCCATTTGGTAAACATAAGAGAATTGCTGGAAAAAGCTAAAGCAGCCCTTGAAAAAGCCGATATACCCGATGCAGAGTTTGAGGTGCAGCAGCTTTTTAGGCTTGCCACAGGCAAAGACTCCTTGCTTTTTACCCATGCAGACGCAATAAGCGATGCCGAGGCAATCCGCCTTTTATCCCTTTGCGAAAAACGCGCAGAGCATTACCCATTGCAATATCTTTGCGGCGAATGGGATTTTATGAATATTACACTTAAAATAGGCGAGGGCGTGCTGATACCCCGTGCCGACACCGAGTGTGTGTGCGAAGCGGCAATAGAAAAATGCCGCCTGTTCGCCCACGCTCGTGTTGTGGATTTATGCAGCGGCAGCGGGGCAATAGCCCTTGGCATTAAGGCTATTTTACCAAACGTTACAGCCACGGCTGTAGAGCTTTCGGATGATGCGATTTATTACTTAAAGGAAAATGCAAAGGATAATATACTGGTAGTAAAAGCAGACGTTTTAACGTGGCAAAGGGATATTGAAGATAATAGCATAGACGTTTTAACGGCAAATCCGCCATATATTGCACAAAGCGAAATGGGCGCCCTTGCAAAAGAGCTAAGCTTTGAGCCGCGCATGGCGCTTTGCGACGAGGGCGACGGGCTATTGTTTTACAGGCATATTATTTCGGCATATAAGCCAAAGCTTGCAAAGGGCGGATATATTGTTTTGGAAATAGGCGCGGCGCAGGGCGAGGGCGTGGCGGCTCTTTTACACCAAAGCGGATACGAGGATATTGAGCTAAGGCAGGATTACGCAGGCAACGACAGAGTGCTGCTTTGCCGCAAGGCGTAAGGCGCATAAAGGCATTATGGCGGCTTTCCTTTAGCATACAGCCGCGGCAAAACAGTTGTTTGCAATTTATACTTAAACACATTATAATATTAACTATAAATGTTAAAAACCACGCCGCATACATATCGGCAGAACGGAGAGCAAAATGGCAGAGAAAAAACCAATGATGGTTTCCCCTGAGCGCAAGGAGGGCAACGCCAAAAAAAACGCCCTTGAAACCGCCATAGCACAAATAGAAAAAAATTACGGCAAGGGTGCTGTAATGAAGCTTGGGCAAAAGGTTACAATGCAGGTGGACGCTATTTCCACAGGCAGCATTTCCCTTGACATTGCCCTTGGTATAGGCGGCGTACCCCGTGGGCGCGTGGTGGAGATATACGGGCCGGAATCTAGTGGTAAAACCACCTTGGCACTGCACATTCTTGCCGAGGCGCAGAAAAAAGGCGGCGAGGTTGCCTTTATAGACGTGGAGCATGCTCTTGATCCTGTATATGCAAAGGCGCTTGGTGTTGACATCGACAGCTTGCTTGTAAGCCAGCCCGACACAGGCGAGCAGGCACTGGAAATATGCGAAGCATTGGTGCGCAGTGGCGCAATAGATGCCATTGTACTGGACTCCGTTGCCGCCATGGTTCCCCGTGTGGAAATAGAGGGCGAAATGGGCGATTCTCATGTTGGCTTGCAAGCGCGCCTAATGAGCCAAGCCTTGCGTAAGCTTACGGGCGTTATCGGCAAAACGGGCACAGTAGCCGTGTTTATTAACCAATTGCGCGAAAAAGTGGGCGTTGTTTACGGCAACCCCGAGGTTACAAGCGGCGGCCGTGCGCTTAAATATTACTCCTCCGTGCGTATTGATGTGCGCCGTATAGAGGGCCTTAAAGACAGCGCAGGCAACTTTATCGGCAACCGCACAAGGGCAAAGGTTGTTAAAAACAAGGTTGCGCCTCCATTTAAAGAGGGCGAGTTCGACATAATGTTCGGCGAGGGCATTTCCAAGGTGGGCGAGCTTTTGGATTTAGGCGTTACCCTTAATATTATCCAAAAAAGCGGCGCATGGTTTGCCTATGGCGAAACACGCCTTGGCCAAGGCCGCGACAATGCCAAAATTTATCTAAAAGACAATAAAGAGCTTTTCGACGAGATAGAGAAAAAGGTGCGCGCAGGCGCAGACGGATTATACGCCAGCAAAAAGCCGTCTGCACGCGCGGCGGCTGCGCTTAGCGAGGCATCAGCAGTGGCAGAAAAGCCCGCAAAATCGGCAAAAGCGGCAGCTAAGCCCGACGATATAGACATTATGGTGGAAGACGAATAATGAGCACTGCCATTACACGTATCAGCAAAACAAAGCAGGGGCGTTTTGCGCTGTTTACCTACGACGAATTCCTTTTTTCGGTAGACGGCGAAACGCTTTTGCGCAAAGATATTAAAGAAGATATTGTTTTAAGCGACAGCGAGCTTGCCGTGCTGAAAAGCGAGGGCGACACGCGCAAGGCAAAGGATAAGGCGCTACAATATCTTTCCTTGCGAGATTACGCGTCCAAAGAGCTTTTCGACAAGCTTTGCCTTAAATTCGACGAAGAAACCGCGGCTGTGGCTGTGGCGGAAATGTGCAGGCTGGACCTTATAGACGATGCGGCATTTGCCGTGCATAGGGCAAAGTATCTTGTGGGCCAGCGCAAATCTCGCCGCGAGATACAGCGCATACTTTCGCAAAAGGGCATATGCCGCGAGGATATCGAAACAGCACTTTGCGAAATAGACGGCAGTGATATTAGCGCAATAGCCGCAATAATAGAAAAAAGCTATTTGTCAAAGCTGCAAAACGGAGAGCGCGACAAGGTAATTGCGGCGCTTATGCGGCGTGGCTTTGCTTATCGCGAGGTTAAAACGGCAATAGAAAAATATACGGATAATTATAACGATACAAATGGAGATTTTGAATGAATATAGCACTTATTTCCCTCGGCTGCCCCAAAAACCAAGTGGACGCAGATGTAATGTGTCATGCCTTGCTTGAGGCAGGGCACGAAACGGTGGCGGAGCTTGGCGACGCGGATATTATATTGATAAATACTTGCGGTTTTATCGAAAGCGCAAAGGAAGAAGCTATCGAAAACATATTAACCGCATGCTCTTATAAAAAGGCAAAGCCAAGCCTAAAGGTGATTGTAACAGGCTGCCTTGCCGAAAGATACAAAGAGGATATCCGCCGCGAAATACCCGAGGTGGACGCCGTGATAGGCATAGGCTCCAACGGCGCAATTGCGGCTTTGGTAGAGCGCATTGCCCATGGGGAATGTCTTGAAAGCTACGGCGCAAAATCCGCCATGCCCCTTGGCGGCGCAAGGGTGATATCAACGCCAAGGCATTATGCATATCTTAAAATAGCCGAGGGCTGTTCCAATTGCTGCCATTACTGCGCCATACCGCTTATTCGCGGCGCACTTCGCAGCCGTAGTATAGAAGACGTTGTCGCCGAGGCGCGCTGGCTTGCAAGCGAGGGCGTGAAGGAGCTTATAATAGTTGCGCAGGATTTAACGGCATACGGCGCAGATTTAGGCGAGGTGCAAACGCCACAGCTTTTAGACGAACTAAACAAGATAGACGGCATACGCTGGATTCGTCTTTTATATGCATATCCTGAGCGCATTACGCCGGAATTTATTGCGGCAATGGTGCGCAACAATAAGGTGCTGCATTATCTTGATGTGCCTATACAGCACTCAAACACACGCGTATTGCAAAGCATGAACCGCAAGGGCACCCACGAAACTATCGTAAATGCCCTTGATGCTCTGCGTAAAGCAATGCCAGACATCACCTTGCGCACCACCTTGATTGCAGGCTATCCCGGCGAAACAGAAGATGAGTTTTGCGAGCTGTGTAATTTTGTGAAAGAGTACAGGTTCGACCGCTTAGGCTGCTTTGCCTATAGCGAGGAGGAGGGTACTGTTGCCGCGCAAATGGAGCAAATGCCAATGGAAACTCGCGAAAAGCGTGCGGATATCATCATGCGCATACAAAGCGAAATCATGGCGGCAAAGCAAGCGGCAAAGGTAGGAAAAACCTTAACCGCAGTATGCGACGATTACGATGACGAAAACGACCTTTACATTATGCGCACAGAGCAGGACGCACCCGAAATAGATGCCGAGTGTTACGGCAAAAGCGATATCCCCCTAGAAACAGGCGCGTTTTACAAGGTGGAAATAGAAGAAAGCGACATGTGCGATTTATTCGGCGTTGTTAAAGAGGAGATATAAAATGAATTTACCCAATAAGCTAACCTTGCTGCGCGTATTATTGATACCTGTTTTTATGTTTTTTGCATCATGGAGCGTTGGCAATACAGGCGTGCTGGTGGCAGGTATAATATTTGCCGCGGCAAGCTTTACCGATTTTTTGGACGGCTTTCTTGCACGTAAAAACCATATGGTTACAGATTTTGGCAAGTTTGCGGATCCTCTTGCGGATAAGCTGCTTACCACCGTGGCGTTTATTTACATGATGGCAGACGGCGTGTGCAGCCCTATTGTTATATGCATCATTATTGCACGGGAATTTGCCGTATCAGGCGTGCGCATGATAGCCGCAAGCTCCCCTGAGGGCAAGGTGATTGCCGCCAATATTTGGGGCAAGCTGAAAACCGTTTTGCAGATGCTTACCGTTATATTTTACTATTTTGCCATGGGCATTTTCGGCGGTGCAAACGCCGCCTTTGTACAGGGCGCGTCGTCCTTGCTGTGCTGGCTTGTAGCTATTGTTACGGCTCTTTCGGGCATACAATATATTTGGGGAAACAGGCATTTTATCAACACTGCAAAATAGGGCAAACCCTTGCAATTAACTTATGTAGCGCATAAGCTTGGCAAAATAACAATATATGAAGCTTCTTTTATATGCCAAGGTATTCTGGCTCCTTGTCGAATGTTGGGGTAGTCGCCCGTAAAATAGGAAGGCTCCTTGTCAAATGTTGGGGGCGGACACCCGTAAAATAGGAAGGCTCTTTGTCAAATGTTGGGGGGCGGACACCCGTAAAATAGGAAGGCTCCTTGTCGAATGTTGGGGTAGTCGCCAGTAAAATAGGAATTGCGCCAAGGTATTCTATGTAAGAATGCCTTGGCGTTTTTGCTGATTTGCAAAGCGTTATTGTATATATAACAGCAAAAAGGCATATCTCTGTAAAGAGATATGCCTTCGTGTTTGTTAATTTTATCGTTTGCTAAAGCAATCGCTGCAATAAACAGGGCGATCATTACGAGGCTCGAAAGGAACCTTGCATGAATTGCCGCAGGAAGCGCAAACGGCGTCAAACATTTGACGGTCGCCGCCATTGCCACGTGAATTCTGCTTGCGTGCGTCGCGGCACGGTTTGCAACGCTGTGGCTCGTTTGTGAAGCCTTTTTCTGCGAAAAACTCCTGCTCGCTGGCAGTAAATGTGAATTCTTGGCCGCAATCTTTGCAGACGATAGTTTTGTCGTTGTACATTGAATACCTCTTTAAATTATTGTTACGTCTAATTTGACGTTTCCTTATTCTAACACGAATAAAGCCGCCTGTCAATCAAATGCAAGCATTTATAAAAATAAAGTTTGTTTTGCATAATATTTAGCCTAAAATTGATAAACACAAGCGTTTATAGCAGCTCAACTTATGATAAATGGTGTTTTAAAGATTTTAAGCGTTGCTATATTCCCTCGCGTGGCGATGTTATGCGAAAGCCTATGGCTTTACGCGCAATATAGCTTTGAACAAATGCTATACTACTCCTTCGTCCCTAAATAAGCCCCTTATTATACGCAGTACACTTCGTCTGCGATAACCGCCAGCTTGTCGGCGTCCAGAGATAAGCCAAAGCCATGTACCGTGCGGTCTATTTCGATAGGCGCGGCGGCGGAATTTGTGGCAATGCTTTTTACTGCCGAATAAAATTTGTCGGACTCGGCGGGCTTTTCCGTAGCCTCTACCCAGCTTGCTTTAAGCCCAAGCGCAAGCTGCTGCCAAATGGTGCAGCCGGGGCCGATTAAGCTGTCGTCGCCTATCATCAGCTTTGCGCCTATTTCGTGGATATGCCTTGCCAGTACAATTGCGTCAAACACAGAGCCGGCAGAGCCGGGATGAATATTATATATGCGCCCCATGCCCGGGAGCATTGTTTTAATGGCGTCCCACGCCGGACGCATGGGGTAATCGGGGATAAGGGCAAGCTCTGCGCTTAAATCTTGCAGCTTTACCCATTCCTTATTGTCTATATAGGCAGGATCCTCACAGGCGTCTAGCCCTGCCTCGTACAAGGTGGCAAGGCAAGAGGCGATTTGCTCGGGGGTAGCCGCCTCGTCGTGCATTTTATAGCCGCCGTTTACATCGCCTATCAAATATGTGGTTTCCCTTGGCGCATGGCGGCGCACGGTTTCTATTACGGCTCTATCCAGTGACGGACGGCCGAAAAGCTTTACCTTAATAAACTGTGCGCGGTTATTTTCAACTGCCCAGCGCGCGCGCTCGTCTACAAAGGCAAGGTCGTCGCTAAGTATTACATACACGCCGCACACAGGCTCTGTGCCTTTTAAGCCCAGCATGTCTATGGCGTTTTGCTTTGCTGCCTTTCCTGCAAGGTCTATAAGGCACATTTCTGTCATTTCCGTCATGCGGTCGCGCCATACGCCCATTTTGGTGCGGAGAAAATCTATTGCTTCGCTTATTGTTTTGCCCTTTATTTCCCCAAGCCAGCCTTGCCATTCGGTAAGGGTAACGTCCGGCTCGTTTGTGGTGATAATGTTTTCGCCGTAGCCTGTTACGTCACCTGCCGTGATAGAAATAAACACGTGCTGACGGCTTGTCCATGTGCCAAAGCTGAACTTTTTGGTTGCGAACACGTTGTTTTTATACAGCTTAATATCGGTAATTACTTCGTTGATATTTGAAAATGATGTTGGTACGTTCATATTATTCTCCTTATAAATGCTGTAAAAAGCCATCGTTTTCCGTTTGTAAAAACGCGCACAGCTTTTGTTCCAGCTCTTTTGCCACAGCATTGTCTGCGGTGCTTTGTATTGCCAGTGGGTGCATTTGATATTTGTCGTTTAGGTTATCGTACAAAAGCCGCGAAAGGCAAGGCTCGGGGGTATATCCCACGTCTATAATATATGTATACCGCTGTGTGCGCACACCGCGCCAGCCGAAATCCATTGGGTTTTTGCCCGCTTTTGCAAAGCTTTCCAAAAACACATCGCGCCCCGGACATGCCACAAGATACGCCACGCCCGTTTCGTCTGTTTTACAATTTACAATATCCTCTGCAATGCTTTTGCCTTCCATTGCCGCAGGTATATCCGCGCCTAGCATGTCGAGCAAGGTGGGGGCGATATCTGCGCTGCCAAACACCGTGCCACATTCGCCATGCCCCATGCCTGCGCCGCCGATAACAAAGGGTATGCCGATAGATTCCTCGTACCAAACATGCTTTGCCATAAGCGCGTGGGAGCCGAGCATATCACCGTGGTCGGCAGAAAGCACCACTATCGTGTCCTTATCAATGCCCATTTCTTTAAGGGCTTTAGTAAGCCTGCCAAACTGGTCGTCCAGCCCCGAAACCGCTGCAAAATATCCTTTTTGCACTGCGCGCAGCTCTGCCTCGGTGTAATTTAACGGCTCAAAGGTGTGGTGGTGGATATTATCAAGACAAATATTTTCTCTAAATGGCAATGTTTTATCCTTATATAAATCGAGATATTCCTCGGGCACTGTATCGTAAGGGCTGTGAGGAGGGTTCCACGAAACAAAAAGGCAAAAAGGCTTTTCTTTGTCGCGGTTTTCGATATAATCTATGGCAACATCTGTTTCATGCTTTGGCGACCATTCGTTTATCTCTATTGCCTTTTCGCTATTTTCCCAGTAATGTGGCGTTAAATGCTTGTCGCACGCGCCATAAGAATGCCAAAATTCAAAGCCGTGGCGGCGTATGCCGGGGGGCGTGTATGTGTCCCATGCACTGGCACCTGAGGCAGGCGCTGCGCTATTGTTTTGCTCAGGCTCGTCCAAATGCCATTTGCCTATGTATCCCGTTTGATATCCTTTAAGGCGCAACACCTCGGCAATGCATGGCTCGCTGTCTTTAAGGCGCATGGAAAGCCCTGTTTTGCAATTGGTAAATACGCCTGTGCTTTGCAAATTGCGCCCTGTAAAAAGGGACGCACGGTGTGGCGAGCATAAAGGAAAAGAGCTTGTGGCGTTGTTGCAATACACGCTTTCTTTCGCGAAAGCGTCCATATTTGGAGTTATTACAGGATCTTCCTTTGCACAGCCCATGGCGGCGCGGCGCCACTGATCCGCAAAAACAAACAATAAATTTTTAGCCATTGTATCTCCTTAATATTTCACAGTATCATAGGTGTTTTCAAAATGCTTGCAAAGCGCTTTATGCATGGTGTTGCAAATGTCCGCATATTCCGCTTTGCTTGCAAGATTGCACATTTCAAATGCATCTGTTTTTAGATTATAAAGCTCTTTTTCTTCCCCGTCAAATATATATTTATATTCGCCGCGCACTATCATGCGGCGCATATCGCCGGGCATATGGTTGCCGCAATAAACCGAAAATATATCCTTTGCCGCCGGCTCCTCGCCACTTATAATGCTTTTCGCCAAGGACGTACCGTCAAGCTCTGTCGTAATGGGAATATCCAGCAAATCCAGTACCGTGGGCACAAAGTCGAGATGCGATATAGCCGTATCATAGGCTTTTGCCGCAATATTCGGCACATTAAATACGCATGGCACGCGCACCGCGCTTTCGTACATTTCCATTTTTTGATACATGCCGTGCTGCCCCAATTGCTCGCCGTGGTCTGTGGTACACACCATTAGGGTGCTGTCGGCAATGCCACTTGCATTTACTGCGTCTACTATCCGCGCAAGTTGGTCGTCGCAAAGGCGTGTAAGGGCGCAGTGTGCGCTCCATGCCTCTTGCCAGCCCTCTTTAGGTGGGTGCTGTCCTAGCTGCATTGCCGCGCCCTTATGGCGGCTTTGCGGCTGACCGTCTGCCTCTTTGCCCGTATTGTGCGGCAAGCTAAAGCTTTCGGGCGGAAACATGTTTAAATATTCCTCGGGTACTTTCAGCG
>JAVWZM010000066.1:0-11703 GCA_036661035.1 Oscillospiraceae bacterium | reverse complement strand
AGACAATAATAAGTCAAGTTGCGATACAGCAATTTTACTTTTGATTGTCCTACTCAAACCCTCGTCTTTGCTGTATGCAACTTGACAAAAGGTTGTATACAAAGACAATAATAAGTCAAGTTGCGATACAGCAATTTTACTTTTGATTGTCTTACTAAAGTCTTGTCTTTGCTGTATGCAACTTGACAAAAGGTTGTATACAAGGACAATAATAAGTCAAGTTACTATATCACTGTTTATAAATAACGGTTGATGCCGCGCACATTCAATATTTTGTGGCGGCGATATATGGCGAATCCGGATTAAAATCTTAATTATAAAGGGGAAAACAAACATGGCAGACAAAAAAGCAATAATACGCGAGCTAATAGAAACAGGCAAGCGCAACCAAAAGCTTACCACAAAGGAAATTAACGATGCCCTTGAGGAAATAGGCTTTGACGTTGAGCAGGTAGACAAGCTGTACGAAACACTTGACACACATAATATTGAAATAGTAGACGAGCCCGATGCAGACGCAGAGGAATTTACATTAACAGAAGAAACAGTGGACGTGCTTGAAACAGCACTTTCTGCCGAGGGCGTAGCCATAGATGATCCTGTAAAGGTTTATCTTAAAGAAATAGGCCGTGTGCCTCTTTTAAGCAGCGAAGAAGAAATAGAGCTGGCACTTAAAATATTGGACGGCGGCCCTGCGGGCGAGCGCGCAAAACAGCGTTTATCAGAGGCGAACCTGCGCTTGGTTGTGTCCATTGCCAAACGCTACGTGGGGCGCGGCATGCAATTTTTGGATTTAATCCAAGAGGGCAATCTAGGGCTTATAAAAGCGGTGGAAAAGTTTGACCATACTAAGGGCTTTAAATTTTCCACATACGCTACATGGTGGATTAGGCAGGCGATTACCCGTGCCATTGCCGACCAAGCACGTACCATTCGTATACCTGTGCATATGGTTGAAACTATTAATAAGGTTAAAAAGGTTTCAAGCCAGCTATTACATCGCAACGGTCACGAGCCAACGGCAGACGAAATAGCCGTAGAGCTTGAGATGCCTGTGGATAAGGTGCGAGAGATTATGCGTGTGGCTCAAGAGCCAGTAAGCCTTGAAACACCTATCGGCGAAGAAGAAGATAGCCATTTAGGCGATTTTATTCCGGACGAAGATGCGCCTGTGCCGGCAGAGGCAGCCAGCCATACCTTGCTTAAAGAACAGCTTTCGGGCGTACTGAAAAGCCTTACATTGCGCGAGGAAAAAGTGTTGCGCTTGCGCTTTGGCCTTGAAGACGGCCGCCCACGCACACTGGAAGAAGTGGGCAAAGAGTTTAACGTTACACGCGAGCGCATACGCCAGATAGAGGCAAAGGCTCTGCGCAAGCTACGTCACCCAAGCCGTTCAAAGAAATTAAGAGACTTTTTGGATTGATATTTGACAAACTGCCTTAATAATGCTATATTTAATTATATCAATTTGGTATAGTTAAAATGTATGTATCAGGAGGGCAAAATGCATATTACACAAGAAACAGATTATGCCGTGCGCATAGTATATTGCCTAGCCAAAAGCGAAGCAAGGCGCGATGCACGCGGCATTAGCGAAGAAATGTGCGTTACATTGCGCTTTTCTTTAAAAATACTTGGTAAGCTTGTGCAAAGCGGAATAGTGGCAAGTTACAAAGGCAACAAGGGCGGCTACGAGCTTTCGCGAAGCCCAAAGGATATTACCCTTAAAGATGTCATTACAGCTGTAGAGGGCGAATATAAGCTTTCGCGCTGTATAGGGGCAGACGGTGCAGGCGAATGTAACCGCGGCGCGTCAGGCTGTTGCGCATTTCAAAAGATATTTACAGATATAAGCAGCAATATCAACAAACAGCTTGAAGGCGTAAATTTTGCCGATATTATTCAAAACGAAAAAACTTAAACATGATAGGCTTATCCATTAATGCGCTTATTTAGGCGCATTTGCGGATAAGCCTGTTTCATTCTAATGCTATAAAGCATACACGTAGCCAAGTGTACCAAATGCGATTTTATACTATTTTTCTTCGTAAAACCCCTTGACGCATCAACTTTATTGTAATATACTAATACAATGTATCATAATGGCTTAATGCGCCTATGCAAAGTAATTGTGCTGATTTTTACAACATAAATTTGTACACAATGTCTAATGCATTTTGGCTCGTTTTGTGCCATTGAGTCTTAGAGGACTGTCGGTGAACACTGCCTTGGCGGTGCTCGCAGCGTGTCTAAACGCATACTTAATATAGATGAACAGGAGTGGTCGCTTATTATGATGAAAGTCAAGCCCGTACAACTCGGCAAAACCGAACGCATGAGTTTTTCCAGCATTGATGAGGTTATCCCAATGCCGAACCTTATTGAGGTGCAGAAAAACTCTTACCAATGGTTTTTAAAAGAGGGCCTAAAAGAAGTTTTTCGTGATATATCCACTATAGAGGATTACACGGGGAACCTAGTGCTGGACTTTATCGACTATCGGCTCGATTCGCAGCCAAAATATTCTATTAAAGAATGTAAAGAGCGCGATGTTACCTACGCAGCACCCCTACGTGTAAAAGCACGCCTTTTAAACAAGGAAACAGGCGAGGTAAAAGAGCAAGAGATTTTCATGGGAGATTTCCCCTTAATGACAGACAGCGGCACATTTATCATAAATGGTGCAGAGCGTGTTATTGTTTCGCAGCTAGTACGTTCTCCGGGCGTATATTTCGGCAAAAGCTACGATAAAACAGGTAAAGAGCTGTTTACAGCTACTCTTAACCCCAACCGTGGCGCATGGCTGGAATACGAAACTGACTCAAGCGACGTATTTTATGTGCGTATAGATAAAAACCGCAAAATCCCTGTCACGGTGTTTATCCGTGCATTAGGGCTTGGCGATGACGCGCGTATTCGCGATTTCTTCGGAGAGGACGAGCGTATAGAGGCGTCTATATTAAAAGACTCCACAAAGTCCGAAGAAGAAGGATTGCTTGAAACCTATCGCAAGCTGCGTCCGGGCGAGCCTCCTACAGTAGAAAGCGCACAAACACATATTAACGGTCTGTTTTTCGATCCGCGCCGTTACGATTTGTCGCGTTTTGGCCGCTATAAAGTAAACAAAAAGCTTGCCATTGCACGCCGCATATCGGGCTTTACAGCTGCGCGTGATATCATTGCACCGCTTACAGGCGAGCTGCTTTGCGCCGCAGGCGAAAAAATCACAGCAGATATTTCCGTTGCCACAGAAAAAGCAGGCGTTAGCCTTGTTTATCTGCAAATGGAAGAAAAAGAATACAAGGTTATCTCAAACGGCACTGTAGATCCTGCCGATTTTCTTACATTTGACGCATTAGAATGTGGGATTAACGAGCGTGTTAATTTCAGCGTATTGCGCACTATCCTAGAGCAAACAAGCGACGAGGCAGAGCAGCGCGAGCTTCTTACCAAAAAGCGCGATGAGCTTATCAGCAAAACTATTACAGTAGATGACATCTTGTCGTCTATCAACTACCTAAACGGCCTTGCTTACGGCATTGGCACAGTGGACGATATCGACCATTTGGGCAACCGCCGTATCCGCAGCGTGGGCGAATTGCTTCAAAACCAGTTCCGTATTGGTTTTTCCCGTATGGAGCGCGTTATCCGCGAGCGCATGACCTTGCAGGCGCAGGACATGGAGGTAGTAACTCCGCAGGCACTTATCAATATTCGCCCTGTTGTGGCGTCTATTAAAGAGTTCTTCGGTTCTTCTCCGCTTTCACAGTTCATGGATCAGAACAACCCCCTTGCGGAGCTTACACATAAGCGCCGTCTATCTGCCCTTGGGCCGGGTGGTTTGTCCCGTGACCGTGCAGGCTTTGAGGTGCGTGACGTTCACTATTCGCATTACGGACGCATGTGCCCGATTGAAACGCCTGAAGGCCCGAACATCGGCCTTATATCTTATCTTGCAACCTTCGCCAAAATTAACGAATATGGCTTTATTGAGGCTCCATATCGCAAAATCAATAAAGAAACAGGCGTTATCACCGACGAAGTTGTATATATGACAGCCGACGTTGAGGACGAATATGTAGTTGCACAGGCTAATGAGCCGCTGAACGAAAAAGGCGCATTTGCAAAAGCGCGCGTTTCTTGCCGCTGGCGTGATGAAATCATAGAGGTTGATGCCGAGCGCGCCGACTTTATGGACGTTTCGCCTAAGATGGTGGTTTCAGTAGCAACTGCAATGATACCTTTCCTTGAAAACGATGACGCTAACCGTGCTTTGATGGGCTCCAACATGCAAAGACAGGCTGTGCCTTTATTAGTTACAGAGCAGCCGATTGTTGCCACAGGTATGGAATATAAAGCCGCTTGCGACTCAGGCGTTTGCATTTTGGCTAAAAATGACGGCGTTGTAGAGCGCGTTACAGCCAACCACATTGTAGTGCGTGTGTCATCTACAGTTACAGATGAATACGAAATGGCGAAATTTGTGCGTTCCAACCAAGGTACATGTATAAACCAACGTCCTATAGTGGAAAAAGGCGAAAAAGTTATAAAAGGTCAAGTGCTTGCAGACGGCCCCGCCACAAAGAACGGCGAAATAAGCCTTGGCAAAAACGCACTAATCGGCTTTATGACATGGGAAGGCTACAACTACGAAGATGCTGTTCTTATCAACGAGAAAATCGTGCGTGAGGACGTATATACTTCCATTCATATTGAGGAATACGAAACAGAATCTCGCGAAACAAAGCTAGGGCCAGAGGAAATCACTCGTGATATTCCAAACGTGGGCGAGGACGCGCTGAAAGATTTGGACGAGCGCGGTATTATCCGCATAGGTGCAGAGGTTTCCGCAGGTGATATCCTTGTTGGTAAGGTAACACCAAAGGGCGAAACAGAGCTTACAGCAGAGGAACGTTTACTACGCGCAATATTCGGCGAAAAAGCACGCGAAGTGCGTGATACGTCTTTGCGCGTACCCCATGGCGAATATGGTATTATCGTAGATGTAAAGGTGTTTACACCCGACAACTGCGACGAATTACAACCGGGCGTTCGTCAAGTAGTAAGATGCTATATCGCACAAAAGCGTAAAATATCCGTTGGCGATAAAATGGCAGGTCGACATGGTAATAAGGGCGTTGTTTCGCGCATATTGCCGCAGGAGGATATGCCTTTCCTAGAGGACGGTACTCCGCTTGACATAGTGCTTAACCCACTTGGCGTACCTTCGCGTATGAATATCGGGCAGGTGCTTGAGGTTCACTTGGCGTTTGCCGCAAAGGCACTTGGCTGGAAGGTAGCAACCCCTGTATTCGATGGTGCCCACGAAAGCGATATTCGCGAAATGTTCAACAGCGTTGGCATGAGCGAAGACGGCAAAAGCGTGGTATACGACGGTAGAACAGGCGAAAAGTTTGACAATCCCGTTACCGTTGGATATATGTATTACCTTAAATTGCATCACCTTGTTGATGATAAAATCCATGCACGTTCCACAGGCCCTTACAGCCTTGTTACACAGCAGCCACTTGGCGGTAAAGCACAGTTTGGCGGCCAGCGTTTCGGCGAAATGGAAGTGTGGGCACTTGAGGCATACGGCGCTGCATATACCTTACAAGAAATTCTTACGGTTAAATCCGATGACGTTGTCGGCCGCGTAAAAACCTATGAAGCCATTGTAAAAGGCCAGCCTGTTCCAAAGCCGGGTATTCCGGAGGCGTTCCGCGTTCTTATGAAAGAATTGCAATCCCTAAGCCTTGATGTTCGTGTGCAGGATTCCGACGGAAATGTTATCGACATCAAGCAAAACTACGATGAAGACGAAATGGGCTTCGACGGTGCAGACCTTGCAATCGGCGACGACGTTGCGATTGAAAGTGAACTCGAAAGCGACTACAATATCGGGGACGCAGAGGACATAGACGTAGATGTTGAGCTAGATGCCGATGTAGATGATGATGTCGAGTTAGAAGAGCCCGACGAGGTTTTTGAGGAAGATGTATTTGCTGCTCTGGATACAGAAGAATAAGCTTTACGCTGCTGTATTAAGCCTTTTAAAGGGCTTAATACAGCGGATAAAGCAAAACGCTGTACAGCATGTACTACTGCCGCAAAGCGGTGTATAGCCGCTTATCAAAATTAAGATAAAGGAAGGGTTCGCTTCATGGAGTTTAACGCTTTTGATTCTATAAAAATTGGTCTTGCCTCTCCCGAAAAAATACGTGAGTGGAGCTATGGCGAGGTTAAAAAACCGGAAACTATAAATTATCGTACACTAAAGCCCGAACGCGACGGCTTATTCTGCGAGCGCATTTTTGGACCGATGAAGGACTGGGAATGTCATTGTGGTAAATACAAACGTATTCGCTATAAGGGCAAAATATGCGACCGCTGCGGTGTAGAGGTTACGCGCGCAAAAGTGCGCCGCGAGCGCATGGGACATATAGAGCTGGCAGCCCCTGTCAGCCATATCTGGTATTTTAAGGGCATACCCTCGCGCATAGGCCTAATGCTGGATATTTCTCCTCGCCTATTAGAGAAAGTATTGTACTTTTCTTCATATATTGTTACAGATCCCGGCTTTACTCCTCTTGAGAAAAAGCAGCTTTTAAGCGAAAAAGAATATCGCGACATGCGCGAACGCTACGAAGACGAGTTTAAAGCAGACATGGGCGCCGAGGCAATTAAGGTTTTGCTTGCCGAAATGGACTTGGAGCAAATATCTATTGATTTGCACAAAGAGCTTGAAGATGCCAGCGGCCAAAAGCGCGTTCGTCTGTTGAAACGCCTTGAGGTTGTAGATGCATTTCGCCTTTCGGGCAACCGACCGGAGTGGATGATAATGGACGTTGTGCCTGTTATTCCACCGGACATTCGCCCAATGGTACAGCTTGACGGCGGACGTTTCGCAACAAGCGACCTCAACGACTTGTATCGCCGAGTTATCAACCGAAATAACCGTTTAAAGCGTCTTTTAGAGCTTGCTGCACCTGATATCATCGTGCGCAACGAAAAGCGCATGCTGCAAGAGGCAGTAGACGCCCTTATAGATAACGGCCGTCGCGGCCGCCCTGTAACAGGGCCGAACAATCGCCCGTTAAAGAGCCTTTCAGATATGCTAAAGGGCAAGCAGGGGCGTTTCCGCCAGAACTTGCTTGGCAAACGTGTTGACTATTCCGGACGTTCCGTTATCGTTGTAGGGCCTGAACTGAAAATGTATCAGTGCGGCCTTCCAAAAGAAATGGCTTTGGAGCTATTCAAGCCATTTGTTATGAAAGACCTAGTGGAAAAAGGCGTAGCCAACAATATTAAATCCGCACGTAAAATGGTGGAGCGCACACGCACAGAAGTATGGGATTCCTTGGAAACAGTTATCAAAGGACACCCTGTGCTTTTGAACCGCGCACCTACATTGCATCGCCTTGGTATTCAAGCTTTCGAGCCTGTGCTTGTTGAGGGACGCGCAATAAAGCTGCATCCGCTTGTATGTACAGCCTATAATGCCGACTTTGATGGCGACCAGATGGCTGTTCACGTTCCGCTTTCCGAGGAAGCACAGCGCGAAGCACGCACATTAATGCTTGCCAACAAAAACCTGTTAAAGCCGTCTGACGGCAAGCCTGTTACCGTTCCTACACAGGACATGGTGCTTGGCAGCTATTACCTAACCATGGTAAATGATGCCGATAAGGGCGAGGGCAAGGTTTTCCGCGACGAAGATGAGGCTGTTATGGCATACGCCGAGGGCGTTATTACCTTGCACGCCAAAATCAAAGTGCGCCGCAGTGCAGACATTAACGGCACAATTGAAACAAGCCTTGTAGATACCACGGTAGGACGTTTGATTTTTAATCAGCCAATACCGCAGGACTTAGGCTTTATAGACAGAACAAAGCCGGAAAATGCGTTTTTGCCCGAAGTGGATTTCCTTGTAAACAAAAAGAAATTAGGGCAGATTATCGAGCGTTGTATTCACGTGCATGGCACAGAAATTACAGCCGAAATGCTAGATCGCATTAAATCGCAAGGATATAAATACTCCACCAAGAGCGCAATTACAGTAGCTGTATCAGATGCTGTTATCCCGCCGCAAAAAGCAGAAATGCTTGCAGACGCCGAGGAGAAAATCCTAAAGGTTGTAAAGCAGTATAATAAGGGCCTTATATCTAACGACGAGCGTTACAACCAAGTTATTAAAATTTGGAACAAAACCACAGAGGACGTTTCCGATGCGCTGTCCAAGAATTTGGACGCACGCAACCCCATATTTATGATGGCGGATTCCGGTGCGCGTGGTTCCATGGCTCAGATTAGACAGCTTGCCGGTATGCGTGGGCTTATTGCCAACACTTCCGGTAAAACCATCGAAATTCCTATCCGCGCCAACTATCGTGAAGGCCTAAACATCTTGGAGTATTTTATAGCAGGTAAAGGCGCACGTAAAGGTCTTGCCGATACGGCTTTGCGTACTGCGGACTCAGGCTATCTTACACGCCGTCTTGTAGACGTTTCGCAAGACGTTATCGTTCGCGAGGACGATTGCGGCGTAACACACGGCATCATGATAGGCGATATCTGCGAAGGCAAGGAAATGATTGAAAAGCTTGAGGAGCGTTTACAGGGCAGATATGCAGTAAACGATATTCTCAATCCCGAAACAGGCGAATTAATCGTAAGCAAAGACAAGATGATGACGGAAGAAGACGCAAAGCGCGTTGTAGATGCCGGCATCAAAAAGGTAGAAATACGCAGTGTGCTTTGCTGTGAGGCAAAGCGCGGCACATGCAGCCGCTGCTATGGTGCTAACCTTGCAAACGGACGTTTGGTTGGTATCGGCGAGGCAGTGGGTACCATAGCTGCACAGTCTATAGGCGAGCCGGGCACACAGCTTACCATGCGTACCTTCCATACGGGCGGTATCGCAAACGCCGACGATATTACACAGGGCTTACCGCGTGTTGAAGAATTATTCGAGGCACGCCGCCCGAAAAACCTTGCTATCATGGCAGAAATTCCGGGTGTTGCCCATATAGACGACACCAAGAAAAACCGTCACGTAGTTATTAATGGCACAGACGAAAACGGCGCACCACTGGAAAAAAGCTATATGGTGCCTTTTGGTCAGCGCATACGTATCGCCGAGGGCGATGTTATAGAGCAGGGCGATTTGCTTACAGAGGGCTTTGCATATCCTCATGATATTCTTGCAGTTAAGGGCGCAATTGCCGTGCAGAATTATCTTATCAGCGAGGTGCAAAAGGTGTACCGCTTGCAGGGCGTTGATATCTGCGATAAGCATATCGAGGTTATCGTGCTGCAAATGATGCGCAAAATCCGTGTAGACGAGGCAGGCAGCTCCGACTTAATTGCAGGCTCCAGTCTTGATAAAGCGGAGTTCCGCGAAATTAATAAAGCAATCCAAAGCCGCATAGATGCAGGCGAAACCGATTTGCGCCTTGCAGAGGGCAGCGCAGTATTGCTTGGTATTACAAAAGCATCTCTTGCTACAGATTCCTTCCTTTCCGCAGCCTCCTTCCAGGAAACCACTCGCGTATTAACCGATGCCGCTATCAAGGGCAAGGTAGATCCGCTAATGGGCTTAAAGGAAAACGTAATCATAGGCAAGCTTATCCCGGCAGGCACCGGTATTCCCGAGGTGGAAGAGGAGCTTGCACAGCGTACAGATACACAGCTGCCGGGCAGCAGAATATAGCAGACGCGGAAAATTAAATACCAAAGATAAATTTTCAGCTTAAAACCAACAATACCCGTAAAATTGCATTTTAGCAATTTTACGGGTATTGCTTTTATGAATATGCTCTGCTTTTTTGCATTTAATTTGGGCTCAATTCGCCTTGTACCACAACATTTATCAAAGAGCTACATTTAGGCGTAGAGCCTTTTCCATGCGCTCCCCCTAAACTGTCAGCCTTGCCCAGTATTTACAAAGATATCTAATTTACTTTTTGCATATTATCCGACTTTGCGGCAAGGTGTAAATAATTTTAGGTTAAAACGTCAATCTTTGTCAAAAGCTATCAAAATATTTGCAAATACAGCTTTGCACGATGTATAATAATCTTGTTGCTTAATAAGCATACTTTATATGTAATAGCTAACAGCAGTATCAATTTCACCGCGCCATTTGAAATGAAAGAGGTTTACAACTATGAAGCAAGATATGATTGTTATTTTAGACCTTGGCAGCGAAGAAAGTTCACTAATTGCACGCGAGATAAGAGCCCTCGGCGTATACAGTGAGATATATCCTCACGATATTACAATGCAGCAGCTTAATGAGCTGCCAAATGTAAAAGGGGTTATTCTAAATGGCGGTGTAAATAATGTGCTGGACGGCGTAGAAATTGCGCCTTGTGCCGATTTGCAAAATTTACAGTTGCCAATATTGTCAGTTGCGTTCACCGGCTTTAACAATGCCGAAAATTATGCGGAATGGCCGTCAGATGCAGAAAAGCGCAAAGCAATTTTAAGCAAATTTGTTTTCGACACTTGCAATGCACAGGCAAACTGGAATATGAAAAATTTTATCGCAGACCAAGTGGAACTTGTTCGCAAGCAGGTTGGCGACAAAAAGGTGCTTTTGGCACTTTCAGGCGGCGTAGACAGCTCTGTTGTAGCTGCTTTGCTTTTAAAAGCAATAGGGGACAAGCTTACATGCGTGCATGTAAACCACGGCCTATTGCGCAAGGGCGAGCCGGAGCAGGTTATATCTGTTTTTAGTAACGAGCTAAAAGCCAATTTAGTGTATGTAGATGCTACAGACCGCTTTTTGGATAAGCTTGCAGGCGTAGCAGAGCCTGAGCAAAAGCGTAAAATAATCGGAGCCGAGTTTATACGCGTGTTTGAAGAAGAGGCACGCAAGCTTTCCGGCATAGAGTTTTTAGCGCAAGGCACTATTTATCCCGATATTGTTGAAAGCGGAACCAAAACGAATAAGGCTGTAAAAAGCCATCACAATGTAGGCGGCTTGCCCGAAGACTTGTCCTTCAAGCTTGTAGAGCCGCTGCGTCAGCTATTTAAAGACGAAGTGCGTGCCTGCGGCAAAGAGCTTGGCTTGCCGGACGACATGGTGTACCGTCAGCCATTCCCGGGGCCTGGGCTTGGTGTGCGTTGCCTTGGTGCAATTACACGCGAGCGCCTAGAAGCCGTGCGCGAGGCAGATGCAATTTTACGCGAGGAATTTAAAATTGCAGGCCTAGACAAAACAGTGTGGCAGTATTTCACGCTAATACCCGATTTTAAATCAGTTGGCGTGCGCGATAATGCCCGCTGCGTCGAATATCCTGTAATTTTGCGCGCAGTAAATACCATAGACGCCATGACAGCAACTATCGAAGAATTGCCATGGCCATTGCTGGCGAAAATTTGCGACCGAATTACCCACGAAGTAAAAGGCGTAAACCGCGTCTGCTACGACATCACCCCCAAACCAACCGGCACAATAGAGTGGGAATAGTAGCGGTTGGCTTGCACAATGCAAAATTGAATGAAAATATACAAAAAAGAGGGCTAAAAAGCCCTCTTTTTCGGCTCTTTGTCAAATGTTGGGGTATCCACCCGTAAAATAGGAATTGCGCCAAGGTGTTCTATGTAAGTATGCCTTGGCGTTTTTATACAGCAAACACACTTTATTATTACATCTTCAAATCCGAGCATTTTTGTTATAAAATTAGTATAGAGCAT
>JAVWZM010000065.1:0-11711 GCA_036661035.1 Oscillospiraceae bacterium | reverse complement strand
CTGTTTCGCAAAACAGTTTTAATTGTGCATGTGCGATAGCACGCACATAGAATAGGTTTTTTAATAAACAAGTCCGCAGACTTGTTTTATTAAAACTGTTTCGCAAAACAGTTTTAATTGTGCATGTGCGATAGCACGCACATAGGATAGGCTTTTTTAATAAATGCTATGCAATAACCTTTTACTTCAATTCCACTACAGTTACGCCTGCCTCGCCTTCACCATATTGTCCAAGGCGAAAGGTGCGTACACTTTTATTACCACGTAAATGCGCATGTATCGCTTTGCGTAATGCGCCGGTACCTTTACCGTGAATAATATACAGCGTGTTTTGCCCGTTCAGTATGCCGCTGTCGATAAAATTGTCCGTTTCCATAAGTGCTTCTTCCACAGACATACCCAGCAAATTTATTTCCATATTTGCACTGCGCATTGCTTTGTCTGCGCCTTGCTCTGAAACGTTACGGCGCATAGGTTGCTTTGGAGCCTGCGGATTTTTTCGCTTATCGGGTGCCGCAAGCCCGGACAACGGCACCTTAGTGGTAATTACGCCTGCGCGTATTTGTACCAAGCCCTTGCGATCCGGCAAGGAAATTACAAAACCTGTTTTTTCTAAATCTGCAATAAAAACCTCTTGTCCTAAAACAACAGATTTAAGCGGCTCATATTGCTTTTTAACAACGTGAACTACGTCCGATTGATTAATAAGCTTTTCTGAATCCTTTCGCGCTATTTCTCTTGCACGAACAGCGCGCTGGGCGGCAGACATTGCCGCATCTTTTTCCAGCTTTTTAAGCTCGTCTAAAAGGCGATATGCCTCACTTTGCACATCTTGCGCCACGCCCTTTGCTTTATCTCTTGCCAAAGAAAGCTCCGCCTCGCCTTGTGCCACAAGCTGGGCACGCTTTTTCTCTGCGTCGGCAAGCACAGATTGCGCACCGCTTTTAAGACGCTCTATTTCGTCTTGATCCTCTTTAAACTCTAGCTTTAAATCTTCAAGCTGAGATAAAACAGCGTCAAATTGCTTATCACCAACTGATAAATGTTTTTGTGCGCTTGTTATTACGTCGCTCGGCAGCCCAAGCTTTTGCCCTATTAAAAACGCGTTGGATTTACCGGGCACACCCACGCTTAGCCTGTAGGTAGGCCGCAAGGTTTCCACGTTAAATTCGCAGCTTGCGTTTACAACTCCGGACGTTTCAAGGGCAAATATTTTAAGCTCTGCGTAATGCGTTGTTGCCATGATTAATGCGCCGTCTTTGCGCAAGCGTTCTATTATTGCCATGGCTAAAGCCGCCCCTTCGGCAGGATCTGTGCCTGCGCCCAGTTCGTCCATAAGCACAAGAGTGTTTTTATCTGCAAGCTGTAAAATACCAGTAATGTTTTTGATATGTCCCGAAAAAGTAGACAGGCTTTGCTCGATGCTTTGTTCGTCACCAATATCCACCAGTATTTCAGAAAAAACGCAAACAGAGCTTGAATCGTGTGCGGGAATTAAAAAGCCGTGCTGTGCCATGGCACATAATAAACCTGCTGTTTTAAGCGTAACGGTTTTGCCGCCTGTATTCGGGCCTGTGATAATCATGGTGTCTGCGTTTGCGCCAAGGGATATGTCCACAGGTACAACCATATTTTTATCTATTAAGGGATGTCTGGCTTTCACTAAATTAAATGTTTGGCTATACAAAACCGTAGGTTTAATCGCTTTTTGCTCAAGGGCAAGCTGCGCCTTTGCAAGCAATACATCTATTTTAAGCATTGCATCGTAGCTAAATAAAAACTGCTGTTCCATATTGGCAATCTGTGCGGAAAATGCCGATAAAATGCGTTCAATTTCGGCTTTTTCTTGGTTGCGCAATTGCAATATTTTTGCATTGGCTTCCACCACTGCAGTAGGCTCTACAAACAATGTAGAGCCGCTTGAGGAAACATCATGAATAACGCCTTGGATATCATTTTTATTTTCAGACTTAACAGGCACAACAAAGCGCCCATTTCGCAATGATATTACAGCGTCTTGTAAGTATTTGTTTGTTGACGGTGCTTTTACGATATGATCAAGCTTATCACGTATACTTGCTTCTACACTTTGGATTTTGCGACGTGTTTCAAACAAGGTATCGCTTGCTGTATCTGCCATTTCAGTTTCAGATAAAATACTATCTAAAATTCGTTTTTCAAGCTCCGGCTGAGGCGCAAGAGCGTAAAAATAATCGTCTACAGTCAGCATTTCATGGTCCTGTGCGTGATACCATTGTACTAAGCCTCTAAAATTGCGCAGTGCATTTGCAGCGTGCAAAAGCTCTGCCATGGATAAAGTTCCGCCTTTTCCTGCACGGCGCACTATTTGGTCTACGCCCTCTACACGATAAAACCTAGGCGATGCATTTTTAAGTAAAAGCGAAGTAATAGTATCAGTTTGCTCCAGTGCATATCTAACTTCATCTGCATTTTCGTATGGTGGCTGCTCCATTAGCATCGTCGTTGCCTGCGGGCAAACAGTGTAGCTTGCAGCCTTTGCTATAATTTTGTCAAGCTCTAGGGCTTTTAAATATTTTGCCGTCATATAATAATCCTCTCGATTTGAAGCAGAATACATGCAAATTCCGCTTTATGTAAGTACCGTATTTAAAAAATCCAATGAGCGCATGGGCTTGTCAATACAGCATTGTGTGTATTGCGCAACAACATTATACATGTTATTAACACTGGATTTTCCAAGTGTAAAGGCAAACAGCTTTTCATCGCTAGAAAACACGATATGCCGCAAAGCCGCTAAGGTTGCGCTGTCTATGTTTGGTGTAAGGCTGCGTTTTACGGCGCACTCGGCGCATAATATTTCGCCTGCAATTACATCAAAATAAAAATTCCCACCGTCATATTTTGCACATGAGGCGCATGCAACTATATCAGGCATATAGCCGGACAGCGTAAGCGTACGCAGTTCAAACAATGGCTTTAAAAGCTTAAAATCCAATTTTTGCGCCGCTATAAAAGAAAGGCTGTTTAAAACAAGGCGCAGCAAAACCTTTGCTTCATCGCCTTGCGGCAAAAGCGTGGCAGCAAGCTCTGCAAAATACATTGCAAGTGCCATGCCTTCCACGCTTTGGCGCACACCGAAAAAAACTTCTTTTACTTCCGCTTCGTCTACTATATACATGGATTTCCCGCTAAAAAGAGTAAACTCAGCATAGCAAAAAAGGCTAGTAGAGCTGAACAGCTTGCTTTTAAGACGCTGGCTGCCCTTGGCAATTGCATTAATTACGCCGTCTTGCGTAAGAATATGAATAATTCTGTCTGCCTCACCGGTTTTAACTTCTTTGATAACAAGCCCCATCGTGGTTATCTGCATCTTTGGTTTCCTCCGCATTATGGCTGTAGTCGATTTCGGCTTTATAACGCAGATAATAATCTATTTGCCCCGTACTTTCAAATGCATTCCAATACGCTTGGTTGTACAAAATAATCACCTCCGCTTATATAGAGCCGCCAACAAATAAAAAAAATCGTCAGATACGGCTCGTTATAATATAATGTTTGCACTTTACAAGCACATTATAAGCGGAAATCTTGCCCAGTTATTTTGAAAACCCAAAATTATTCAGCATGAAATTATCATCTCGCCAATCGCTTTTTACCTTTACCCAGCATTTAAGATTAACCCTTGCATCTAAAAAATCTTCACAGTCTTTACGTGCCTGTGATGATATTTTTTTCAGCATAAGACCGTCCTTGCCGATAACCATACCTTTATGGCTCTTTTTTTCGCAATAAATATTAACGTCAATATCAATTATGTTTTTATCTTCGCGCTCTTTAAAGCTTTCTACTGTCACGGCTGTGCCATGGGGTATTTCATCATATAAATTCAAAAGCATTTTCTCGCGGATAATCTCTGCAACTAATACTTTTTCAGGCATGTCTGTATATGCGTCGTCCGGAAAATAGTGTGGCCCGTCTGTAGCATATGGTGTAATGGCCTCTAAAAGCTCGTTGCAGCCGGTATCCAAAGTAACGCTTATTGGCATTACTGCCTTAAATACGCCTGTTTCTTCTATCATTGCTTTACGCGACGCAAAATCATCTTCTTTTCTAAGGGTATCCGTTTTATTTACAGCTGCAATAGCAGGCATTTTTTTAGCTTTAATGTCTGCAAGCATGGTGTTTTCCGCCTCGGTAAATTCGCCGTATGGCTCAAAAAGCATTACGGCGATATCAACCTCTGCCACAGATTCTTTTGCCGCCTTTGCCATGCGCTCGCCTAGCTTTGTGCGTGGCTTGTGTATACCTGGTGTGTCTAAAAACACATATTGCACAGCACTCTGCGTTAAAATACCTGTGATGCGTGTACGTGTAGTTTGTGGCTTTGACGTAACTATGGCAACCTTTTCGCCAACCAAACGGTTAATAAGTGACGATTTGCCTACATTTGGGCGGCCTACTATAGCAACAAAAATGGATTTTGTTTCTTCTTGCAAAAGCTTATCCTCTTTTCTTAAATATAAATCTGTATAATATCAAAAATGATGCCAACAATAGTGCCAGCAAAATAAGATGCGTCTTGAAAAATTCAAATATTTTCATAAAAACGGCAATATCCCAAAACAGAATAATACCGCAAACGGCAGCAGCAATGCAAAACACAAGCACTGCACCGGCAGCCATGTCTTTTACGGCACCTGCCGTCATGTATCTGAAAGGCTCAGGGTGTGCCGCAGTGCGCTCTATGCTGGAATTTACAAGCTCCAACGCTATCACACCGCCTACCATTAAAGTGATTAATGCATATTCTGCTTTGCCGAAATTATAGAAAAGCGAAAACAAATACACATAAAAAGCCGCGCACAAATGAAAGCGCAAATTGCGCTCTTCCTTTATTGCGCGGCGAATACCACTGAAGGCATATAAAAAGCCATTAAAAAAATCCCGTTGCATAGGCTTATACCATGTCTGAGCTGTAGGAAACAGTACGTGGCAAGCCCAGCTGAATAAGAGCAGCCTCTTCTTTTTCACGCATTTTTACCGCTTCCATGCCGCCGCCCTCATGGTCGTATCCAAGCAGGTGGAACATGGAGTGTACAGTTAAAAATGCCACCTCACGTTGCAAGGTATGCCCATACATTTCAGCCTGCTCTACAGCTTTTTCCAAGGAAATTACTATATCGCCAAGCATACATGCACCTGTTTCTTGGTTTATATCGTACACGCCGTTTTCCCCCAGTGGAAAGCTTAGCACATCTGTGGGTGTGGGCTTATTTCGATATTGATTATTTAGCTGAGCAATAGCTTCATTATCCACAAAAGTAACGCTAACCTCTGTTGGCTTGCCAAAATTTTCAAATTCCAACACGGCAGTGCATGAGCGCCTTATTAAAATTCTGAGGCCGGACGGTACTTTGATTGCTTTTTGATTATTAGTAATATAAACCTTGTGTGACATTTTTATGGCTCCTATCTTTTATTTGTTACATTCGACGCCTTGTCGTATGCTTTGATTATTTCTTGTACCAAACGATGACGTACAACATCTTTTTCGGTGAAATACACGCGCTGTATGCCCTCTACTTCCTTTAGCACCTTTAACGCATCAACAAGCCCCGAACGCGATTTATCCGGCAAGTCTATTTGAGTAATATCACCTGTAACTACCACCTTAGAGCCAACGCCCATACGCGTTAAGAACATCTTCATCTGTTCAGGGCTGGTGTTTTGAGCTTCATCTAATATTATGAAAGCGTCGTCTAACGTTCTACCGCGCATATAGGCTAACGGCGCAACCTCTATAAGCTGTTTTTCAAACAATTTCTGAAAGTTTTCTTGGCCAAGCATGTCGAAAAGCGCATCATATAGCGGACGCAAATATGGATCTACTTTATCCTGCAAATCTCCTGGCAAAAAGCCTAACTTTTCACCTGCTTCTACAGCAGGGCGAGTTAAAACAATGCGCATAACCTCATGCGCTTTAAACGCTTTCACCGCCATTGCCACAGCCAAATAGGTTTTGCCTGTACCTGCAGGGCCTACGCCAAAGGTTATGGGGCTTTTGCTTATGGCATTGATATATTCCTTTTGCCCCAACGTTTTAGGGCGTACAGGCCTACCCTTAGAGGTAAGCACCAAAAAATCGCCTGTCAAATCCTTTGCCTTGTCCGAGTTGCCGGAGCCTGCAAGGGATATGCAATAACGCACAGTTTGTTCTTCAAGAGGTGTGCCGTTTTTATAAAGCATCAGCATAGCATCAAGTGCCTTTGTGGCATGTTCAATAGCTTGTTCATCGCCTGTAAGCTTGATCTCGTTGCCTCGGTAAACAGCAGTAACATTAAACTCTTTTTCAATCAATCGTATATTATCATCACAACTGCCAAAAAGAGCAAGTGCCGTGTCGATACTATCTACCACTATATGCTTTTCAACCATTAAAACACCTCTGTATTACTATGTATTATTCGCCATGTTTACGGCTCTTGCTTTAGCGGCGAGTAAACGGCATGCATAATCGCGCCGCGAGCGTATAATAAACATATATGTTTATTATACCACAATTGCATTATTTTTAAAGATGTATAGAAAATAAATTTGTAAGAAATGCACTAATTGGTCAAATACTGTGCAATATTTGCTCTTGCACTTATTTTAATACTGTAATATACGTTTTTATCATCATTTGTTATTTGTTCGCTGCTTGCAATAATTACCGTTTCCGGCAAATCTTCAAGAATGACATTCATTACCTTACTTCGCGCAAACAGTATTGCATCATCTTGGCTTATTTCAAAGCTTTTGTCTTGCGTATCTCTAACTTGTAATTCTTCTACAGTAATAGGCAAATTAAAGCCAAACACATGTAGTGGGTAACGATAAGTTTTATTTATGCTTTTTGGCATTGCTTTGACAAATTTATAAAGTGGAATAGTTTTGCCTAAAAATTTTATTGAATAATAGCTTTTTTTTCCGTTTACAGGCACATTCGCTTTATAAACCAGCGGCTGTACGTAATCGTAAGTTTGCTCTACATCTGCAAAGATTTTAGCATTCACATTTACACTTTGCACTTTGCCTCCTGCGTCAATACGTGTAGAGCTTACAAGCACATCACCTTTACATACCGATTGCCCTTCGCACACCTGCAAAAAACCACCCGATAAATCTATTTTACGTACTATTCCGTTGCAAGATGCAACCACTTGCCTTATTTGCATGTCGAATGAAATTGGCTTAGGTGTAAGGTTTGTTTTTTCTACAATCAGACGCCCTTTTATGAAATTCAGCGTAATCCAAGCTAAATCTTTAGATTTAATTACTATTTCTTTCTCCGCTGCATCAAAATCTTTTTGGTTTGCAAAAGCTCCCTCATAAATGCCTCTATTGTACAAACATTCCCGTACCTCGGCTATTTGCGCTTTTGTAAAATCGTCAAAACGTATGCTCCATATAATATTTTGAAAAAACAATATCAATACCGCGCTCAAAATTGCCCCTATCAAAATACCAAATCTATGTTTATATGCTTCTAATGTTAAAAAAGCTCCGTAATTATTTGCATTGTTCACATTACAATTTTCTTTTTTTGCAATATACAAAAGCCTTTTATAATCTCGTTTTGGCACACAAGCGGTAATGCCTTCTTCTGATGCTGCGATATCTTGTATTGTTATTCCCTCTTGCGCACATTTGTTTAAAAGGCGTTCTATGCGTCCGCCGCATATTTCAAATTTAATTTGTCCTGATAAAAACAATGCAAGCTTTTTAAGCATCAATATCTCGCCTTTCCATAGATAAATTCTATGCTGAAAAACCGACCTTTTACCGTAATTGTATTTTTCGCCAAGGTTTCCATAATCATATTATCGCCTTTTATGCTAACTTGCCGCTTGCCCATGTCGAAACAAATTTCATTTTCGGTATATAAAACAATTGCGTTGCAATTTTCTATTGTAAGGTTTTCGTTGTTATTGATATGTATTTGAGAATTTTTGTATAAAATATTTTGCACATCTTTGTAATTAGCGCCAAAGGCTTCCGCAAAATTAAATTTATCCGTAACCTGTTTTCTTTTCCGCATTGTTTCACCTTCCATAATCTATTTGTAATCTTAGCATTAATGCTTTCATACATATATATCACGCAAGGGGTGTAAATTATGTGTTTTAAAAATCAGTTTCAAAAAATAATAAATGTTTTAATTCTATTTTTCGCAATATTTTGCATTATATCAGTATTTATGCGCCCTGAAATTGCATTTGAAGGTATAATGCTTGGATTAAACGACTGCTATAATCGCATAATCCCGTCTTTATTTCCATTTATGGTGCTTTCCGGTATACTAATGGCAAGCCCTCTCGCAAAATATTTAGGCGTGATATTTTTTCCATATGCAAAAGCTATTAAAATTGAAAATAGGCGTGTTCCCCTTGCAATTTTACTTAGCTTAATTGGCGGCTTTGCGGTGTGCGCAAACGTGATATCAAACCTGTTTGCAGACAAAGAGATAACTAAGCGTGATGCCGAGCTGCTTCTTTGCTGCTGTGTTGGTGCCGGCCCTGCATTTACAATATCAGCTATTGGGTACAGCATGCTAAACAGCAAAAAAACAGGGATAATAATTTATATATGTTTATTGCTGTCAAATTTAATAACAGGTATTATTTTATCTGCAATTATGCCAAAAAATAACATGTTAAGTAATAAAGCTTTACACCAAATTCAAAGTAAAATAAACGCCGTGGATATTATAAAAAATTCCACGGCATCTATATTGGTATTATGCGGTTTTATAACGATATTTCGCTTTTTTACTGCAATTATAACGCCGCCAAATGCAAATAACGCAATCAAATTTATTGTTGCCGGTTTATTTGAAATCACTTCAGGGTGCAGCGCCGCGATGAATTGTGGGGCGATGAAAGCATATTGCGCATGCGGCGCATTAAGCGTTATGGGAATGTCTGTTTTTATGCAGGTGAAATATATTTGCAAAGAAGAAATATCTATAATGCCATTGCTACTTTCGCGGCTGTTGCATTTGCCATTATCATTATGTTTTTTAAAGCTTGCTTTTGTATTTTTTCCATACGCAACAGATGTTTATGTGGGAGAAAAATTATTTGTGGGTTATTATCGCATGCCTGCTGACGCGATGCTGATAATATTTTTGCTTTGTATTGCAATATTTTTTGATTTTGCAGTACCTAACCATTTACGAAAGCGCTTTAAAAGCTTATAATAGATGTATCTTAAAACAAAAAGGAGATAAACATGTTTAAACGTCCGCTTTTTGGCGCAGATATACCGCCGGCATGCGAATATTGCGAGCATGGCAAAAAAGGTTCTGAGCAAAAAATGATTTATTGCCGTAAGAAAGGCATAGTTTCGCCGTATTACAAATGCCGAAGCTTTTTGTATTCTCCTGTTAAACGTGTGCCAAAGCGCATGCCGAAATTGCCCAGCTTTTTGGCAGAAGAATTTAAATTATAAATTCACCATGGATAATATTTTATTGTTAAATGTATAATGCCCGACAAATTGTCGGGCATTATAATATTTAAACAATTATGGAAAACATCGTTTGATATACAAATGCACAAGTAAGAATAATGTTGTAGCCGCTTAATAATATAATATAAAGTTTTTTATTTTTTGTGCTTTTGATTTTGCTTGAAAAGAAAAATATCAAAAGGCACGATACTGCAAGCGCGGCAATATCTGCAAATGATAAAACCACTTGCGCTGTATAGCCCTGCAAAACATTATGCATTACCTTGGAAACGCCCCATGTAAAGGAATGTACAAGCGGAACAACCAAAATCGGCATGGTGCTTGCAGCATAGTCTGTGCGGCCTGAGCGCAAAAAAAGCACTATGATACAAGCTGTTATTGCTAAAATAGATACACTTTCTACCAGCGTAATCAACCCCTTTCACTTGCAATATACATTCTACACCATTACAATACATTAAGTCCAGTTAAATTTATGTGAATATGCATTTCATATAGTCTTATAGCACAGAAATATTATTGCAGTTAGTTAATACATATGTACGTTAAAAAACAATTATTATTGACATTTTGCAAAGCGTAAGCTAAGATTAGCATTACGACTCAAAACATCAAAGGAGAATTTATGCCAGAAAACACATTTTTGCTTAACAGCGACAAGGCTTTTTCGCTTGGTAACTGCGATAATGTTACACAGGATTGCGATACACTTATGCTAAGCAAAGCCGAGGGCAGATATATTCAGTCCGGTTGTTATACCTCTCGCGAGTTCTCTGCACCCTCATTCAGCCAGTTAATAGTATCGTGGAATTGTGATACGCCATTGCGCACAGCCACACAAGCTGAGGTGCGCGTGCGTATAAACGGCGAATGGACACAGTGGTTTAGCTATGGCAAATGGAACACAGCTATCTGCCGCCATAGCCAAAGTGCCAAGGGCGACACCGCTTGTTTAGATACTGATACACTTATTATAAACGGAAATAGCTACGCTGATACATTTCAGCTTAGGGTGTTTTTATATACAGATGATGTGCAAATATCTCCAAGAGTTTACATGCTTTGCACCTCTGTAAAAGAGCTGCGCAAAGCCGCGAATAAATGCGAGCCAATAAACCGCAGCTTGCCTGTACCTGCCTATTCGCAAAAAGTAAGAAACCCTAAAATCGCAGATAGTATTTCAAGCCCTACTGCAATAACTATGCTGATGAACAGGCATGGCGAAGATATTTTGCCCGAGCAAGCTGCCCATGCATGTTACGATTACGCTTGTAACAGCTTTGATAATAAAAGCTTTGCGATGGCGCTTGTTGGTGCATTTGGTTATGAGGGCTATGTTGCATATTCTGATACAGAATTGCTTAAAAAAGAAATCAAAAACGGATACGCCTGCGCTGTAAGCATAAAATACACTAATAAAGAGCAAGTCTCTACCGCAAACAATTTGCCATTTATCAATGACGGCACCGACTGCGAAAAAAATCATTTTGTTGTGGTGCGTGGTTTTGCCGTAGAAAACGAAATTGAATATATTTTAATAAACGATTGCGCCGCTGAAAGCGATGAAAAGGCCGAAAAAAAGTATTTATTGAGCCAATTTGAAAACGCATGGGACGGTATAACATATATTTCTCATCAAAAGCGCAACAATGCAGGAAGGTTTACGCCGACACAGCAGTGTGTTGAGCTTGTACCAAGTGAACCAAACGGTGAATATTCTTTGCATATACATGGTATGCGCACATCTTTGCCTGTAGATTTTTGCAAAAGTGACGGCAGATGCAGCGGTACAGTTTGCTATACTGTAAAAAGCAGCCTTGCATACGCAAGCGCCGCGCATAAAACTTTTTATTACACCGATATATCTCTTAGCGGAAATGTGATACTTAACTCTATCTACCCTACCGATACAAAGCTAACTATATATATTATTTCTCGTACAGGCAGTACAATGACAGCAGAGCTGCGCGTGTAACGATGTATGGAGAATATGCTCTACTTTTTTGCATTTTATTTAAGCGCCATTCGCCTTATGCCATGACATTTAATATCGAGCCAGTTTAGTATAAAATCATCAAAACGCCAAGGTGTTCTTGTGTAGAGTGCCTTGGCGCAATTTTTCTTTTATGGGTGGCTGCCTCAGCATTTGACGAAGAGCCTTTTTCGGAGGTGTATACCCCAACATTTGACAAAGAGCCAAAAATGCCAAGGCATTC
>JAVWZM010000064.1:0-11772 GCA_036661035.1 Oscillospiraceae bacterium | reverse complement strand
CTGCGGGGCAGTTATCCGCTTCGCTCAAATTTGGTAGGGAACCAATGGCTCCCCCGCAAACTGCCCCTCTCGTTTTTCGGCAGGAAAAGCATCTGTCTGTTGATTATATAGCAGCTTTCCTAGACATTGATGCTTTTTACAGTTTGTAAAACTGATAAATATCCCCTAGCGAGGCATGCTATGTGCCTATCATATGCTAATGCACAATAGCTATGCAAATAAATAATAAAAATAATTACAGGCTGTTTGCTGCATCGTATGCTGTGCGAATGGCGTTTGAAATATCGGCAGGCTTATCTGCACAATCGCCTATGCGTAGCACTTCTATGCTGTTTGCCTCTAAAAGCGCAGTGTCAAATGGCACAGCCTTGGCACCTATTGCCATTACCACAAAGTTGCAAGGTAAAGCTATTTCCTTGCCCTCGGCATCTTTGCACAATACGGAGTTATTGGTGATGCTTTGTACAGTGTGAGAAACGAATGTGCGCACAGAATGTTGCTTAAAGTCCTCAAGCAAAGTGGGCATTACGGTAGTGCTTTCTCCCGTGGCTATTTTATCAAGCATTTCCACCACGCTTATTTTGCAGCCCTGTTGCGCCAAATATTCCGCAGTTTCGCAGCCAACCATGCCGCCACCGATTATTACTACATCGCCAAATGCAAGCTTTTCTCCGCTTAGCACCTGCCATGCGTCCAGCACGTTTGCGCCGTCTGCTCCGGTTATATGCGGGCAGGCGCTTGTTGCACCTACTGCCACTATTACGGCATCGGGCTTGTTTTGCAAAATTTGCTCTGCGCTTACTTTTTCGCCAAGATGCAAAGCAACGTGCTTGTCGGACATTTCATGCACCAAAAAGTCTGTTGCGCGCTTTAGCTCCGCCTTGCGAGGGGGAGCCATGGCTATATTTATCTGCCCGCCAAGCTTAGCCGCGCTTTCGTACAGCGATACGGTATGGCATTTAACAGCGGATACACGCGCTGCCTCCATGCCTGCCATGCCGCCGCCGATAACAACAACGCGTTTTGGCTTTTCTGCTTTTACAATACAGCGTGTTTCTTCATATCCGTTTTCTGCGTTTAGCACACAAGATAAGAAGGAGCGATTTTGAATATTATCGGTACAGCCCTTGTTGCAGCATACGCATTGACGAATACAATCGCTTTTACCGTTTGCGGCTTTATTGGCAAAGTCCGGATCAGCAAGCATTGGTCTGCCTACTGCAATAATATCTGCCTTGCCGCTTTCTAATATTGCCTCAGCAATGTCAGGGCTAATAATGCGGCCAACGCAGCTTACGGGAATGTTTACAGCAGCTTTAACACGGGCTGTGATATCTACGAAAAAGCCATATGGCTGTACGCCCATAGGGGGGATAGTGTCTGCAAGGTCGCCTGTATGGTTTGCCTGTGCCACATGCAGCATATCCACGCCGTCTTCTTCAAGCCACTTGGCAAATTGCACTGCATCTGCTTCGTCTACGCCGCCCTTGCCGCGCTTTTCGGTAACCACTGCAAACTTGTAATCAATCACCATGTTCGGCACGGCTTTTCTTATGGCTTGTACAAGCATTCTTGCAAAGCGAGTGCGGTTTTCAAGGCTGCCGCCAAATTTATCTGTGCGGTGGTTCATTCTTGTGCCTGCAAGTGTGCCTGTTAAGCGGTCGCCATGTATTTGTATTACATCTATGCCTGCTTTTTCAGCACGAATGGCACATTCGCACATTTTGTCGATTATTTTAAGCAGAGCTTCTTCGGTAACCTCGTCTGTAAAATGCTCCATGTCATGGTGCAGCTTTGCACGCACTTCTGCCATTTTGCCCTCGGCAAACATTGCGTTTAATGCGTCGCAATCGTATTCAGGGTGAAATATTTGTACGCCTATTTTAGCACCATATGCGTGAACGCTCTCAGCCAATAAGCGAAAGGACTCTATCTGGCTGTCGTCAAAAAGCTTTGGCGTGGGGCTAAATGTGCGTATGGGGCATACGTCCCCAAGCACTATGTATGCGGCACCGCCCTTGGCAAGGCGCGTGTAGAAGGCTCTGCTCTGATGCCCGATGCTGCCATCTCTTTCTTCGTAGCCGGTTGTAAGCGGTGGAAACATTATGCGGTTTTTTAAGGTAAGCTTGCCAACTGTAATAGGTGTATTTAATATCATATTCATTCTCCTTATAATTTTAACATCTAAAAATCCACAGCATAAATGCTGCGGATTTTTAGGCTTTATTTTATACAGCAATTTTACTTTTGATTGTCCTACTAAAAGCTCCGTCTTTGCTATATGCAACTTGACAAAAGACTCAAGTACAAGGGCAATAATAAGTCAGGCTACTATATGAATTGTTTGCAAAAGCTTAGCACTGCGTCCTCGCAGGCATCTCTTGTGGGTATAGTGGAAAAATTGTGATTTCCACCGTTTATTTCTACATATTGGCAGTCTTTATAGCCCTCCATGTATTTGCGGCAGGTGCCTACGTCCACAAGCTTATCTTCAGTACCGCGAATTATCACCGTTTTGCCGTCATAACCCTTTGCATCTTCAAACGGGTTATATTTGGCAAGGTCGTAATTAAAATCGGTAGCAAAGCGCAAGCCCTCAACGTCGGCATATTTAATATTTTTCGCAGTCATTTCGTCGGCACGCTCTTTGCAGCCGTACCACATGCCGGCGCCCGGACACATAAGAACAAGGGCGCAGGGCTGTACAATAGGTGCGGCAGAAGCCGCAACCATGCCGCCCATGCTTTGTCCGGACAAAATGATGCGATTAGCATCTGCAAATGGCTGCAATTTAAGCCAATTGTACAAATCCTCAGC
This sequence comes from Oscillospiraceae bacterium, assembly GCA_036661035.1. Classification (GTDB taxonomy): domain Bacteria; phylum Bacillota; class Clostridia; order Oscillospirales; family Ruminococcaceae; genus JAGPHI01. The sequence goes on along the minus strand of JAVWZM010000064.1, from coordinate 8,955 downwards.
ATCTTCCAAGGTGGAAGTAAAGGTCATGTTTTCAAATTCGCCGTCGCTTTCGCCACAGCCGTAAAAATCGAAACGTGCCGAGGATATGCCATTTTGTGCTAACATACGCGCCATATGTGTATGTGCATATTTATAGCCGGAGCGGCTGCCGCCAAAGCCGTGTAAATTAAGTACAAATGCCGTTGGCTTTGTTTCGTCGGCAATATTAAGTATACCGCGCAGCATATATCCATGGCGCGAAGGTACTTCTAACTGTAGCACTTTCATTAGCTTTTCACCCCGAATTTTTTATTTAGTGGCTGCGCTTGCACGTTTTTCTGCAAGTTGTTTCAGCATTTCGGCTGTTTTAGCTTTTGTAAGAGGATATACAAAGTACAGTATCAGCACTGCCGCTGCATAGCCGATTACATAAATACCTGTATATGCTTTCCAAATGCTGTTTGTTACAGCCTCTGTTTGCACGGCAGCGTTTACATTGTAGCCGATAAAGCCAAGCACAAGGCTTGTGGCAGAGCCGGATACGGCGCTTGCAAGCTTGCGGAAGAAGGAGTATGAGGAGTAAACAATACCCTCGTTGCGCTCGCCTGTTTGCAGCTCGTGATAATCTATAGCATCGTTTACCATTGCCCATACAAGTACTTGCAGGCCGCTTGCACCTAAGAAACAGATGCCGTTTAGTACGATGAACAAAATTGGGTTTTTAACAGGGAAAATGAACATAATAGCGAATATAATGGCGGCAAAGCCGGCACCATACATGCACCATTCTTTTTTACCGAATTTTTTAGCGACAAATTTGGTAAGTACAAATGCAATTATGGCATAAACTGTGCTTAGCATGCCGGAAACTGCCATTAGCTTTACGTTGCCAAAATAATCTCTGAAAAGATATGTATTTAGTCCGTTTACAATGCTTGCACCAATCATGCCTGCAAGGGACGAGAACATCATGCCGAGCAAAGCCTTGTTGCGCGCAATTTCTTTTATTACATGCCACCAATTAAATTTCACTTCTTGCGAGCGCTGTGGCAATATCACGCGCTCTTTGCATAGCACGCAGGTAACTTGAATGCATATTAGCCCGATAAGTGCGCAAATAGCGGCAAGCATTAAGAAGTTGCCGGCTACAGGCTGGTTGTCTTTATACAGCACTAAAGGCCCTGTCATAATTATTGCGGTCATGAATATTGTGCCGCCCATGCTGCGGAAACGTGACAAGTCCGTGCGCTGGTTTACGTCGTCTGTCATAACACTGGAAAGGGAACCGAAGGGTACGTTTACGCAGGTGTACAATGCTTCATACAGCACATAGCTGATGAACATATAGGCAATGCGCAAGCCATACTGCATATTGCTTACATTTACAAAGCCAAGCACGCACAATACCGCCATTGGAAATGAAAATGCGCGCATCCATGGTATGAATTTGCCACCCTTGCTCGCCTTGCGAGAGTCGAGTATAGCACCGATAATCGGATCGTTCACTGCGTCCCATATTTTAGTGATGAGCATAAGTATAGCGATGTGGAATGGGTTTACTTTCAACACCAAGGTGTAAAAAGTAGCTAGGAACATGGCACGATACTGTTCTGTACAGCAGCCGCCCAAATCGCCCAGCATGTATCCGAGTTTGTCTTTCATTGAAAATGGTCTCATGATTATCCCCCTTATTATTTTGCAATAAATTCTGCCGCAAAACAGTTGCGTCAGCCCTATAAATTCATTATAGCTTTGATGACATTTTTTTCATATACAATTATTGCTTGAAAACTATTAAAAATTGATGTAATATGATATTACAATAAATATAATATTCATTTTAAATAAAGTTTGGTAAATATGCATAAAGATAGGAGGGCGAAATGGACAATTTAACTTATTCTATAAAAAAATTTGTTTTCACAAAAGATGAAAGCAAGCCCATATATTCTGAAAATGCACATAATATATTGCTTGTTACACACGGAAAATGCTTTATAAAATACGATAGCGGCACATTTCCGTGTGCGCAGGAGGATATTGCACTGATAAAGCCGAATACTCGCGTATTGTTGCAGCATTATGGTGGTAAATACCCCTCGGAAATGTTTTTGCTTAGCTTATCAAATGAGCTGCTTGAATATATTTCGGACGAGGGTGTAAACCTTGCTCCATGCTTTGAGGTAGTGCCGAATAAAGTTATAATAGTGCGTGGCAGCACGGAAATTATAATGCTGATAAAAAGCCTTTGCATCAAGCTGGGCCGTCTTTCGAGCGAGCGCGGTGCTTTCGCGGCAAATTTATTTGAAAAATCTCTTTTGCAAATGTTGACGGTGCTTATATTAAGAGCGTGCATTCAAGTGGAAATGCAAAAAAATACTCGTAGCCGTAAAACATTGATAATTGACGATATTTTTGCATATATACACGAGCATTTAAGCGAAGAAATAAGCCTCGACCGCCTTGAAAAGGAGTTTTATGTAAGCAAATATCATATATCTCGTGAATTTAAACGTCAAACAGGCGACAGCGTACATTCTTATATAGTAAAGGCTAAGCTTAATATGTGCAAAAAGCTAATATCGGCAGGCAAGCCTATTACAGAGGTTTATCAGCTTGCAGGCTTTGGCGGCTACAACAATTTTTTCAGAGCCTTTAAACGAGAGTTCAATATGACGCCAAAAGAATATTTTAATAGTAATAAAAAAGAATAAAAGGCTGTTTTATACAATTGAGCAGATTGTAAACAACAATTACATTGCAATGTAAAATGCAGACGTGCTAGTTAATTTACTGCTTGCAGAAAAGCTGAAAAAATCAAGTATATGTATGTGATTTCAAAGTCAAAAATTATATATTTTAATTAAAAAAACATATAATAAAAGCAATTAATTTTGGGAATATTTGATAAAAAATGCAAAATACAGCATTTTGTACGATAAATTATTAATAATACTAACCTTTCAAGTAAAAATAACCACGATTTGCGTAAAAAAGTTAGACATTTCATAATTCTTGTATTATAATTAAAGTGTCGGTTTATAGCGGAAACTGTTGGATATTTCAAGCTTTTGCTATTTTAAATGTATGCGATATTGTGAAAAACGGCAATATTAGTTCAATTGTTAACGTTGCTTATTGTTTCCCTCGCATGCAAATGTATTTAATGTTTAAACTGTAACGATGCTTTGTGGGCATTACAGCAAATATGCAATACATTGCAATTATGCGGTATATGGCGTATATCTTATCTAACAGATTTTATTGGTAGGAGTGTTGACGAAAAGCCAACTGTATTTTATTTTACGATGCAATAAAAGAGAGTGGCGAAAAAAACAAAACCGCTGTACAAATTAACGGGTGTCATTGAGAAAACGAAATGTCTAATAATAAGAATAATATTGCAGGAGGAAATAATATGTATAAAAATTTAAAAATAGGTCAAAAACTCTTTGTAGGCTTTGCAACAGTCACGCTTTTATCCATAATAATGATAGCGTTTGCACTGTTTTCGCTTAATAATGTAGGCGGCCTTACTCATCAGCTTTTTACAGGCCCATATGTTTCCACTACAGAAGCGCTTGGCATTAAACACGATTTAAATGCAATAGGCAAGGATATTCGCAGTGCTATTATTGAAGAAAATTTAAATAAATACTTAGGCGCAATTGATGAAAACAAAGCGCATCTAGACGCGCGTATTGCAAAAATAAAGGAAGTTTTCACCGGAGATGCCGCGCTTGTTACTGCGGTGGAACAAGCAGAGGCTGAGCTTGCAAATGAGCGTGATGCCATTTTGTCCGCGCTAAAGATGCGGGATTACAAAAAAGCCACACAGCTTTTAGGCCAAGATTATGCACTGATATATACTAAAACAAATGAGGCGGCAGACGCGCTATATGCCGATGCTGATGCTCACGCGATTAGTTTTGATGCAACCGCACAAAGCACAACAAAAACAGCACTTATAATCTCGTTTATATTACTGGGTGTAAGCTTGGTTTTGGCTGTGGTTATGGCAATGATTTCCACACGCTCCATAACTCGCCCCATGAAAGAAATAGAAAAAGCCATGGGCGAAATGGCAACCGGCTCATTACATATTAATATAGATTATAAATCCAAAGATGAACTCGGCTTTTTAGCTGAAAAAATGATTTTTATTGTGCAGAGCGTAGGCGGAATTATAAGCGATATCAGCTACGTACTTGGCGAAATGGCAGACGGTAACTTTAATGTAAAATCCAAAATAGGGGATATGTATATTTCGGATTATGCGCCTGTTTTAGCGGCAATGCGAAATATCAACACTAAACTAAGCGATACTTTAGGCCTTATTAATGAGGCATCAGTGCAGGTTTCCGGCGGATCGGATCAAGTATCCTCCGGCGCTCAGGCTCTTTCTCAAGGCGCAACAGAACAGGCGTCCTCCGTTGAGGAGCTTGCGGCAACTATCACAGAAATAACGGAGCAAATAAAAGCAAATGCCGCAAACGCCAAAGAGGCAAGCCTTAAAACAACACAGGCAGGCAGAGAGGTAGAAAGCAGCAACCAAAAAATGCATGAACTAATCCTTGCAATGGGCGAAATCAGCACTTCTTCTCAAGAGATAGGCAAGGTTATCAAGGCAATTGAGGATATAGCTTTTCAAACAAATATACTAGCCCTTAATGCGGCTGTGGAGGCCGCACGCGCAGGCGCGGCAGGCAAAGGGTTTGCCGTAGTGGCGGACGAGGTGCGCAACCTTGCAAGCAAATCTGCCGAGGCGGCAAAGAGCACTACTGCTCTTATTGAAAACTCCGTAAAGGTTGTAGAAAAAGGCACTAAGCTTGCCGACGAAACCGCAAAATCGCTTTTGTCTGTAGTAGATGGCGCACAAGAAGCATCTGCCATAGTAGATAAAATTGCACTGGCGTCAAGCGACCAAGCAAGCTCAGCCGCACAAATTACACAGGGCATAGACCAAATATCTGCCGTGGTGCAAACAAACTCTGCCACCGCAGAGGAATCTGCCGCCGCCAGCGAGGAGCTTTCGGGGCAGGCAGTTATGCTTAAACAATTGGTAGGTAAATTCAAATTAAAAGGCAGTGCAAAACCCACACTCGAATTAAAGCCCGCGGAAAAAAGCAAAGTAACAGCGGCACCACTTCTAGACGATAAATATTAATAGGCAAAAATATTTGATAATAATGCATGTGAAAATTCGGCATAAGTGATGAAAGCAAAGGTTTGGACGATGCCTTGCATCAAATACATTGTCCTATTGCATGGAGAATACAGTGTTATGTGTAAAAACAAATTTTTTGGTAAACCAAATGCTAAAACTGTGTGGAATTTAGGCTTTTTCGCACGAGAGGAAGGTGTTGAAATATGCCTTCTTTAAAAACCGTACTAATAGTAGACGACAGCGATGTAAGCAGAAAAATGCTCTCGCAGATGTTATCTGAAAGTTACACAGTAATGGAGGCCGAAAACGGGCAGATGGCACTAGAGCTGTTAGAAAAGCATGGGGGAGAAATTGTAGCCGTTATGCTGGATCTTGTCATGCCCGTAATGGACGGATATGGCGTTTTGCAACTGATAAGAAAAGACGCGCGCTACAGCAATTTGCCGATTATAGTAATAACGGCTGTTGGCGGCAGTGGAAACGAAAAAAAGGCGCTAGAGCTTGGCGCGTGGGATTTCGTTTCAAAACCGTACGACCATGATATTATTATGTTCAGAATTAAAAATGCTATAGACAGAAGTGAGCTGCCGGCCCTTAAACAGCTAAAGTATATGTCCGAATACGACACGCTGACGGGCATTTACAATAAAAACAAGTTTTTTGAAGTTACACGTAAAATGATTGATGAAAACAGTGAACAAAAATTTGTTTTTCTACGTTTTGACGTGGACAGGTTTCAACTTATCAATTCTTTCTTTGGTACTGCTGAGGGCGATAAGCTGCTTATCTACATTGCCACTCGTATGGCAGAAGATGCAAAAAAACGAGAAAGCGCTACTTACGGAAGAATAGAATCCGATATTGTGGGGCTTTGTTTGCCGTACAATCCAAGCGAAATAGAAAAAATGGTTAAGCAATCTAAAAAAACCTTAACAAAATTTAATGCAAACTATGATATTGTACCGTCTGTCGGCATTTACATTATAGACGATTTATCTATTTCTGTAGAGGAAATGTACAATCGTGCCACACTTGCCGCAAAGACCTGCAAAGGGAATTATGTAGATTTTTATGCTTATTATAACGAAAGCATGAGCCTTGCCATATCCGCAGAGCAAGAAATTACCAATAATATGAACTATGCCCTTGAAAACGGACAGTTTGAAGTGTATTTACAGCCGCAATATAATATCCACACCAATCTACCCTGCGGAGCGGAGGCACTGGTAAGGTGGCTTCACCCGCAAAAGGGCATGCTGTCGCCAAGCGAATTTATACCTGTGTTCGAGCGCAATGGCTTTATCACCAGGCTAGACTATTTTGTATGGGAGCGCACATGCCAATATCTTCATGCATGGAAAAAACAAGGTATCAAGCCTTATCCTATTTCGGTTAATGTTTCAAGAGTAAATATTTACAACCCAAATATTGTAGAAACCTTGCTTGGGCTTGTTTATAAATACGAGTTAGAGCCGGAGCTTTTAAACCTAGAGCTAACCGAAAGCGCATACACAGATAACCCGCAAGCTATGAAAAAAGTGATATCTCTTTTGCAAAATCACGGATTTATAATTCAAATGGACGATTTTGGCAGCGGATATTCGTCACTTTCTGTTTTGAAAGATATAGAAATAGATGTTTTAAAAATAGACATGCTGTTTCTTTCTAAAACAGATGTTCCGGGTAGAGGAGAAAATATCATTGCATCTGTAATCCGCATGGCAAAATGGCTCAATATCCCCGTAATCGCAGAGGGCGCAGAAACACTGGAGCAGGTAGACTTTTTAAGAAGTGTCGGCTGCGACTATGTGCAGGGCTTTTATTTTGCGCACCCTATGCCGCTTAAAGATTATGAGCATTTATGCAGTAGTTCTTATCTTGGCACAAAAATATCAACAGGCCACAACGAAAACGATTATTGCTACGATGATTTGTTTGCGCATAACGATGAAATGAAATCGCTGTTTGGCAATGCCTTGCAAGCGGCGGTGCTTTACGAATTTGCCGACGACCAAATAGAAATGATTAGGGTAAACGAGGCATATTATGCATTATTGGGGCATGAAGATATGCTGGCAAAAGCACCGAATATGTTGAGCATGGTAGACGAAAACCACAAAGAAGCTTTGCTCAATGCCTTTCGCGCATGTGCGGCAACACAAAAAGGCATAGAGTGCGAATATGTGCGTAGACGCACAAACGGCATGCCAATATGGCTATATACAAAGCTTTCGTACGCTGCCATGGTTGGAGATAAGCATATTATTATAGGTAAGCTTACCGACATTACACTGCATAAAGAGCTTGATTCCGAGCTTCAAAAATACAGGGAAACATGGCTTTCAGGCAGCCATAATACACATACTGTACTTATAGTAGACGATGCGCAAATAAACCGCACTGTTTTAAAGAAGATTTTGCAAAAAGAATATTTGTTCTTAGAGGCGGAAAACGGCGTAGAAGCAATTAAAATTTTAAAGGATAAGCAAAACCAAGTGGATCTTATCCTATTGGATATCAGTATGCCCGTTATGGACGGTAAGGAATTTTTGAAATATAAAAAGAATTCTCCAAAGCTTGATGCAATACCTGTTATTATAATTACAGCCGACGATAGCGTGGAACAGCAAACAAGCTCATTTACACTTGGCGCAAACGATTTTATAGTAAAACCGTTTGTTCCGGCGGCAGTTATTCGCCGTGTGCGCAATGTGCTGGAGGCAAACCACCGATTTAAAGAGATGGTGGAAGAATATAATACCATGTCTGCTCAAGTTAAAACGGATTTGATGACGGGGCTTGTAAACAGAATAAGTGCCCAGTCTATGATATCGCAGCGTCTTGAAAGCACGGTAGGTACATGCGTAATGGTTATTATCGACATTGATAATTTCAAAAAAGCAAACGATTTGCATGGCCACGAATATGGCGACAAAATCATTTGCGCCGTTGCCGATAAGCTACGTGCACATTTTGAAAAGAAAGATATAATTGTGCGCATGGGCGGAGATGAATTTGCCGTATTTATAAGCGATATCCCCTATGTAGACATTGTGGAAAGAAAAGCGCAGCAGCTTTGCGATGATATTTCAGAAATTGTTGTTGACGATGAAGACGCCAATATTACTTGCTCTGTAGGTGTTGCGATATCCGATAAAGAAATACGTACATTTGAACTGCTGTATCAAAACGCAGACAAGGCGTTGTATAATGCAAAATGCCGCGGCAGAAATATAGTTTCCGTATACGGTGAGGAGTCGGCGGAAACATCGGTAAGCAAATGGATTAACGACGCGCAAAGCGTGCTGAATGTTATAAACGACTGTGTTTATGCTTGCGATTTGAATAGCTACGAGATTATATATGCAAATGATAATTTCTGCGAATATGCGGGTATTACCCTTGAAGAATGTAATGGCAAAAAATGCTATGAAGTTTTGATGCACAGAAGCGCTCCTTGCAATTTTTGCAATTTATCTAAAATGTCGGATAAAAAAGTATACACCCGCGTGTTCCACGTACCCAATACTCAGAAAATATTTTTAATGCGAGGTAAAAATGTTAATCGCAATGGGAATATGATTCACTTAGAGGTTGCCGTTGATATAACCGATGTAGAAAACATGAATTCATATTGGGATTAAGCCGCATTGTTGCTTTAAATAGCGCGCAACTGCCAACATTTTACAAAGAACTGAAAAACGCCGACTATACATGTTTTGTATAGTCGGCGTTTTTATCATTGGGATTTTTCAGGCTCTATACTAAATGTTGGGGTACGCAACGAATAGAGCTCAAATAAAAAGCAA
>JAVWZM010000063.1:0-12336 GCA_036661035.1 Oscillospiraceae bacterium | reverse complement strand
CATTATATCAGCTCGCGGCGCGATTACGTATGCCGTTTCCTCGCCGCTAAAGCGGCAACCGAAAACATGGCGAATTGTAACATAAAAATAAGATTTTTATGATACAATAATATATTAAGGACGGTGATGAAATGGCAAAAAGATTGTCTACCTTCAGCATTGCACATACCGATATAAGCTCTGCGCCATTTAATAACGCACAGCGAACGGTACGTGTTTTAATCCCAAACAACCTAGAGGGCAACGCCCTACGCATTAAATTCAGCAATTATTATTCAAACGAGCCTTGCTGGATTGGCAGCGCGCGCATTGCTCTTTCAGATAAAAAGGGCGAGCTGATACCCGATACCGACCGCCCGATTACCGTAAACGGCGACAACACCTTCGCCCTTGTGCCACAGCGCGATTTGTATTCCGATCCCATTCAAATGGAGGTTTTACCGGGGCAGGTATTTGCTGTAAGCCTGTATTATCCGTCGGCAAATAAAATAACCTCAGGTAATTTTATCGGCAATTTTGCCTCTCGCTCCGTTAGAGGAGATTATTGCAGCGCGGCTGTAATACCCACGGCAAGCCTTTGGACAAAGCTTTCACATTCCCTTATGCCATGGGACGCCTCAAGCGCAATCACCACCTTGTCTGGCGTTGTGGTAGAAACAGAGCGTTATGAAACCAAGCGTGTCATCGCCGCCTTTGGCGATTCAATCATGCAGCAAAGCACATGGACAACCCCATTTACACTAAAGCTATATCAGCAATATCCGGGGGAAGTAAGCTTTTGTAACCTTGGCATAGGCGGCAACAGGCTTTTGCACAATTCGCCTGCCTACGCAAAGGGCATGTACGGCAACGCAGGCATTAAAAGATATATTTACGACCTTTTGCCCATAGAGGGCTTAACCCATGTTATTTTCGGCCTTGGCACAAACGACCTTGGCTTGCCCGGTAAAGAGGGCACTCCCGACAGCGAGCTTATCAGCCTTAAAGAATATGCAAACGCCGTAACACAGCTTGCAAAAGAGCTGCATGCGCGCAATATTAAAATATACGGCTGCACCTTGCTGCCCAGAGAAATATCCGGTGTATATACAAACGAGCGCGAAAGTATTCGTCTTGCCATAAATAGCTGGATAAAGGCAGCTGCACCATTTGATGCAGTGCTGGATTTAGCCGCAGCCGTCGTTGATACAGACGGTGTGGGCATGGTAAAAGAATATTGCATGCCTGACGGCTTGCACCCCAACGCCCTTGGGGGCAAGGTGCTTGCGCAAAGCATAGATTTATCCCTATTCAAATAGTGGAGATGCACAAATGAAAAAAGAAAAGCCGACAAAATGGCATAAGCTGGATAACACAGCTAATATATTCCCCGTAGTGGCAAGCAAGCGCATGACTAATGTGTTTCGCTTGACCGCTGTATTAAAAGAGCCTATAATTCCGGCGCATTTGCAGGCGGCTCTGGTGGAAACCTTGCCGTTTTTCAGCGCATTCAGTGTGCGGCTGCGTCACGGATTGTTTTGGTCTTATTTTGAAACAAACAGGGCAATTCCCCATATCGAGCCGGAGCAAGATTACCCATGCAGATACATTAACCCGATTGAAACAAACAGATATCTTTTTCGCGTATTATATTTTGAAAACAGAATACATTTAGAGGTGTTTCACGCCCTTACGGACGCTACAGGCGCAATGCGCTTTTTGCGCGCCTTGTGCTATAGCTATATCAAACAGGTGCATAAAGAAGATTTTACCGAGCTTGAACAAAACACTCCTTACGGTGTGGAAAACGCCGCAAACACAGAGGACTCTTATCTTAAAAATTACCTTCCTGCAAAATCCGCAACCTTTAAAGAGCCTTCCGCATACCATATGCGCGGCGAGGCACGCATGATGGACAGCGTGGGCGTTTTAAGCGCAACCTTGCCTGTACAAGACTTAAAGGCTCTTTGCCGCGAAAGCGACGCATCTGTTACAGAATATATCACAGCACTGCTTGCCCATGGCATTTACCGCGAATACATGGGCGCAGGCGGCGCAAAAAGGCCTGTAAATATTTTTGTGCCTGTGGATTTGCGACGCATTTTCCCTTCCCAAACAAGCCTAAACTTTTTTTCAAACATTACAATCACCCTATATCTTCAAGGCGTGGATTTAAGCTTTGAAGATGTGCTGATAAAGGTAAAGGAAGAATTTGCAGCAAAGCTTACAAGGGAAAAATTGGCGCAAAAGCTGGCGTTTACCGCGCGAAGCGAAACAAATATGATTACGCGCATCGTGCCTTTACCCATTAAAAACGGCATTATACGCATTATATACGAACATTCAAACCATGGCTCTACAATGCCGTTTTCCAATTTAGGCATTGTGGATATAAACGAAAGATTTGCAAAATATTTCGAGGGCTTTCGCTTTTTGCTCTACGCCGCACCTCACGATCCCGTAAAATGCTCGGCAGTGTCTTATGGCGGCAAGCTCTCCCTTACATTTACTTCCTTGCAGGAGGATTGGCGTTTGGCTCGCAGCGTGGTGCGCGCCCTTACAGCCCATAATATACCTGTAGAAGTGGAAAGCAATGGTGACGGCAATGATGTATTGTAACGAATGTAAGGTGACGGTGAATGATAAAGCCACCGTTTGTCCGCTATGCTGTGCGCCACTCACAAAGCCCGAAAAAAGCAACGGGGAGCCGCAAAAAATGCCGCCTGCATATCCGCCGCCCATATTGCGCCGAGGTGGATATGGGCTTGTAAAACGCATCTTGGCGTTTCTTTCTTGCATGACGGCTGTAATTTGCGTGGTGGTAAATGTGCTTGTGCCCACCCAGTTTTGGTGGTCGCTTATAGCCATAACGGGCATTTGCTATGTGTGGATTGTTGTGCCACATGCCATGCGTCGGGGCGGCAACCTTGCAGGCAAGGTGTTTGTGCAGGTGGTGTTTAGCTCTGCCCTTGTGGTTTTGCTGGATTTCGAGCTTGGCTGGCGCGCTTGGAGCGTAAGCTATGTTATCCCCGTTATTTTAAGCGGCGGCATCACCGCGGTAGGTCTTGTAATCCTTTGCAATTCCACCAACTGGGCAGGATATGTGCTGTATCAGGTAATGCTTGCGCTTTTCGGGTTTATCCCATTGGTGCTATGCCTTACAGGCCTTGTAAACAATTTTCTATTTGCCCTTGTAACAAGCCTTTTTGCCCTTGCCGCGCTTATTGCCACCATTGTTTTCGGCGACAAAAGCATCAAGGCGGAGTTTAAAAGGCGGCTGAGGTTTTAGCATTATAGCAACGCACACATTGCTGTTGCGCATAGGCATTTCGTCGGCGCATAAAATAGCACCACGAGGGAATATGCAGCAAATTGCACTTTGTTTTAAAGCGGTTAAAAGCTTTGAATGTCGGCGTAAGCCGCTATAATCATTTACCGAGTTTAAACTGTAAATATAGTGCAAATTAATTTTTTGTGATAAAACGAATAAATATTTTTAAACAATGCAATAATATAACATATTGAAGTGTATATTATACAGCGGCTGTAAAAAGAGCATGCTTTAATTTACAAGCCGAATAAATTCAAAGGGCGTGGCGCAGAAAATGTGCCTGCCAAAATAAGGAGATATCAATGAAAAAGCTTTCAGTTTTACTATGCGCGGTACTCACAATGGCGTTATTTGCCTCTTGCGGGCAAAAAGCTCCTGCTACAGATGCAAATTTAGAGGGAACACTTCCCGAAATTATGGAAAAATTATACGATGGTGTAAAAGCCGAGCTGCCTGCTGTTATGGACAGAGAAATTACACCGGAAATGTCTGTGAACGACCTTGGTGTCGAAAGCACAGAATACAAAGAGGCACTTGCCTCTGAGGCTATGATTAACGCCGTGGCACATTCCGTGTGCCTAGTGCGCGCAAACAGCGCCGAAGATGCCGAGGCATTGGCGAAAACTATTAAAGAAAAAGCAAATCCACGCAAATGGATATGCGTAGAGGCGGAAAAAGTAGCGGTGGAGCGCATTGGCGACGTGGTGCTGCTTATAATGTCTTACGAGGACGCCACAGACGAGATACAAGCCAAATTCTTGGCGCTTGCAAAATAAAAATTATGATGAAGAAAATTAATAAAAAATATTTTCTTTGCGCTGCGCTGGCACTCGCTGTAATGGCGGTGTCGGCGTTTGTGTTTTGGGATAATATCGGCGCCGCATATCGCGCAGCTACAAAAAAGGCGGATAAAAACGGTATATATAAGGTAGACGATTATTATGCCGAGGCATTAGGCGAAGTGAACGAAAAATCCGTATCGGGCTTTTGCAAAAAGCTGAACGGGATAAAAGCCGAGTATCTTACAGATAAAAACAAGGTTTTTTACGCCATTGTACCCGACAAGGGCTTTTATCTGCAAAACAGCGGATATCCAACTACAGACTACGCCAAAATGTTTTCCCTTACCCAAAAAGGCTTAGAGGGCTTTACGCAAATAGAACTTACAGATAAGCTTTCACTTTCCGATTATTACAAAACCGACAGCCACTGGCGGCAGGAAAAGCTGGGCGAGGTTGTAACTACAATCGGCAGTGCCATGGGATTTAGCGTGGATATATCTGCTTTTACACAAAACAGCAGCGAAGATTTTATCGGCTCTTTTGCAAAAAGCATTGTGGGCAAAGCACCTAAAGAAAGCCTTGTATATCTTACAGATGCCACCACAGACGCCGCCACAGCCGACAATTATCAACAGCCCGACTTTCATAAAATATACGACGTAAGCCGCCTTGACAGCAAGCTGCCATACGACGTGTTTTTGTCGGGGGCAACACCTGTTGTCACCATTACAAACCCACTTGCACAAACAGAAAAAAGCCTTGTGGTTTTCCGCGACTCCTACGCGTCAAGCCTTGCGCCTTTATTACTGGGCGGATATAAAACAGTAACGCTGATAGATTTGCGCTATATGTCGGCGCCCCTTATAAAGGATTTTATAAGCTTTGACAATCAGGACGTCCTTTTTTTGTATAGCACTTGGGTAATAAACAACAGTGCGGTGCTTAGGTAGAATTTACCGCTGCACGGATTGTAAGTATTTTACAATCCGTGCATTTTTGTATGTGGCAGACGCACAAAGCGGCGAAATTATAAATTTAAAAATACAATTCGCAACCAAAAGCTGTGAATAGCAACAAAAATCCATTACACAACATTGACAAATGGTTAAAAATAATATACTATATTACGACAAGGGTATTGAAAAGTGGTGTTTTATAACAGTAGATTTGTTTTTTTGGCTGTAGTAAAAACATATGCTGTATATTAACGCCCTTTCTTAGTTTATTTATATCCGGTATTTAAAGAGGGAGTTTGAGGAAATGACAAAGTATATCGTAAAAAGAACAGTGCTTGGTGTGGTGACGCTGGTTATCGTATCTATACTAACTTTCTTTTTGATGAACCTTATACCCGGTGGGCCGTTTTTGGCTGAGAAGTCGCCGAGTAAGGCAGTAAAAATGGCGCTGAACAAAAAATACGGGCTGGATCAGCCCATTACAGTGCAGTACAAAAACTACATGCTGAAAGCAATAAAGGGCGATTTTGGCCCGTCAATTAAAATGCGTGGGCGCAATGTGTCCGACGTTATCAGCGAAAAGTTTCCTGTATCTGCAAAAATAGGCGGTATCTCGCTGGTGCTTGCATTAATTGTGGGCATACCGCTTGGCTGCGTTGCCGCGTTTAACAGGGGTAAATGGCTGGACAGCTTGCTGATAGTGGTTGCCACCTGCGGCATAGCCGTGCCCAGCTTTGTGGTGAGTACGGTGCTTTTATATATCTTCAGCATGCAGCTCGGCTGGCTGCCAAGCTATGGGCTTGACAGCATCTTGGGCTATATTATGCCTGTGGTGGCGCTTGCGTTTTACCCCACGGCGTATATTTGCCGCATGATGCGTTCGTCCATGCTGGACGTGCTTGGGCAAGACTATATGCGCACTGCGCGTGCTAAGGGCCTTTCCCATTTTATGAGCATTTTTAAGCATGCACTGCGCAATGCTATTTTGCCTATTATTACTTATCTTGGACCTGCCATTGCATATGCAATTACAGGCAGCCTTGTAGTGGAAAAGATTTTCACTATACCCGGCCTTGGAAATTCCTTTGTAAGCTCTATCATCAACCGCGATTACATGATGGTTATGGGCACCACGATTTTCTTGGCGGCAATCATCATCGGTATGAACGTTGTAGTTGATATTGCATACAAGCTTGTCGACCCGCGTATCGAATTAAAATAAGGAGGAAGTATTTATGTCTACTAAAAGCCCATTAAGCATGCATCTTAATGTTGATGACTTCCTGCCTGCGGGTGAGGACGAAAAAAAAGGCCTTGTGGTAATGCGCGAAAGCGTTTCCTTTTGGCGCGACGGCGCACGCCGCCTTGCTAAAAACCCTGTTGCCATGGTTAGCCTTGTAGTGCTGATTATCGTGGCGATATTCTCGTTTATCGTGCCTGCGTTTTATCCATATGCTTATGAGGAGCAGATACGCGGCAGCGAAAATTTATCTATTATGCAATATTCCGAAAAAGAGCTTGAGGCGAAAGCCTCAGGGGAAAAGGTGTTCCCACATGTGCTTGGCACAGATAGCCTTGGCAGAGATTACGCAGTGCGCGTAATGGTGGGCAGCCGTGTTTCCATTACCGTTGGTGTGGTAGCAAGCGCGATAATCTTAGTTATCGGCGCGTTTTTCGGCTCTGTCGCCGGCTTTTTCGGCGGATATATCGACATGATAATGATGCGTGTTGTGGATATCGTGTACACGGTGCCCGATATGCTGATAATTATTCTTTTGTCCATTACATTAAAAGCTCCGCTGCAAAAGCTTGCGGATTCCTCGGCGGCTTTTGCGTGGATTAATACAGTGGGCGTGCCCATGATTTGTATTTTTATCACCTTCGCACTGCTATATTGGGTGGGCATGGCGCGCATTGTGCGTGGGCAGGTGCTTACCCTTAAGCAGCAAGAATATGTTACAGCCGCAAGGGCGCTTGGCGCGTCCAACGGCCGCATTATCAAAAAGCATATTCTTACAAACTGCATAGGCGTGCTAATAGTTACAACCACCTTGCAGATACCCTCTGCTATTTTTACCGAAAGCTTTCTTAGCTTTTTGGGCATAGGCGTTGCGGCTCCGATGCCGTCACTTGGCTCGCTTGCGTCGGCTGCTATCAGCGGCTTGCAAAGCTATCCGCACCGCATGTTTGCGCCGGCACTTACCATAAGCATTATTATTTTGGCTTTTAACCTCTTTGGCGACGGTCTGCGCGATGCGTTTGATCCGAAGATGAAAAATTAAAGGAAAGGGAGAGAATTATGAGCAAGTATTTAGTAGATATCCAAAACGAGCGCCTCTCCTTTTTCACACCTGCAGGTGAGGTAAAGGCACTTAACGACGTTTCCATACATGTTGCCGAGGGCGAAGTGCTTGGCATAGTTGGCGAATCAGGCTCAGGTAAAAGCGTTACAGCCTATAGCCTAATGGGGCTTACGGCATATCCCGGCCGCTTAATCGGCGGCACACTGGACTTTGACGGCAAGCGCATTAACGACATGAGCGAAAAAGAAATGCGCAAGCTGCGCGGCAACGATATTTCCATTATATTTCAAGATCCTATGACCAGCCTTAACCCTGTGTACACAGTGGGCAACCAGATAGAAGAGGTTATCCGTCTGCACACAAGCAAAGGCAAAAAAGAGGCTTGCGCCCGTGCAAAAGAGCTTTTGACATTGGTTGGCATCAACGAGCCTGAGAAACGCTTAAAGCAATATCCACACGAGCTTTCAGGCGGCATGCGTCAGCGCGTGATGATAGCCATTGCTCTTGCCTGCGAGCCAAGGCTGCTTATTGCAGACGAGCCTACCACAGCTCTTGACGTTACAATTCAAGCCCAAATACTAGAGCTTATGACAGAGCTTAAACAAAAGCTTGGCATGGCTATAATAATGATAACTCACGACCTTGGCGTGGTTGCCAATATGTGCGACCGCATTGCTGTAATGTACGCAGGCAAGGTTGTGGAATACGGCACTGTAGACGATATTTTCTATAATCCACACCACGAATACACAAAAGGCTTATTGCTCAGCATACCGAAATTGAGCGAGAAAGAACATTCAAAGCTTGTGCCTATCGAGGGTACGCCTGTTGATATGTTAAATCCGCCCAAGGGCTGCCCCTTTGCGCCGCGCTGTGCTAAGTGCATGAAGATTTGCCTTAGCGAAATGCCGCCGCATACAGACATTACCGACGCGCATTACAGCGCTTGCTGGCTATTGCAAAAAGAAGAATTTGATAAAAAACAGGGAGGTAATGCATAATGGAAAACAAAAAGCTTGTTGAAGTGCAAAACCTTAAACAGCACTTTCCTGTTTCAGGCGGTAAATTTTTTGAAAAACGCGTTGTTAAAGCAGTGGACGATGTATCGTTCTATGTAAACAAAGGCGAAACCTTGGGGCTAGTGGGCGAATCGGGCTGCGGCAAAACCACCACAGGCCGCGCACTGCTGCGCCTTTACGAGCCAACAATGGGCAGAATTATTTATAATGGCGAAACCTTGTTCGACAGCGGCGATGTGCCCATGTACGACGAGGCGGGCAATGTAATTATGGGCGAGGACGGCAAGCCGAAGCTTGGCAAAAAAACCGCCGTGCAAATGCTGCCGTACCGCCGCAAGATGCAAATAGTGTTCCAAGATCCGTACGCGTCACTGGACCCCCGCATGACGGTAGGCGACATTGTGGGCGAGGCTATTGATATTCATAAGCTTGCCGCAAATAAAGCCGACCGCCAAGACAGAATTATCAAAATGCTTGAGCGTGTGGGGCTTAACTCCGAGCATGCAAACAGATATCCTCACGAGTTTTCAGGCGGACAGCGTCAGCGCGTAGGCATAGCCCGCGCCCTTGCAGTAGATCCCGAATTTATCGTGTGCGACGAGCCAATAAGCGCACTTGACGTTTCCATACAGGCGCAAGTGGTAAATATGTTTGAGGAATTGCAGGCAGACATGGGGCTTACGTACCTGTTTATTGCCCATGACCTTTCTGTGGTAAAGCATATTTCCAACAGAATTGGCGTAATGTATCTTGGCAAGCTTGTAGAGCTTGCCGACAGCTATGAAATTGCGTTTCATAATGTACACCCATATACACGCAGCCTTGTATCTGCCATTCCTATTGCAGATCCTATTACAAGCCGCGCATCTAAGCGCATTGTGCTTGAGGGCGACGTGCCAAGCCCTGTAAATCCACCCTCTGGTTGCCATTTCCGCACACGTTGCCCCTATGCCGACGAGCAGTGCGCCATGGAAGAACCCAAGTGGAAAGAGGTATCGAATGGGCATTATGCGGCATGCCACCACCTTGATAGGGTGAAGTAATTGTGCAATGCGTCTAGTATTTATTACAAAACAATACAAATGTACAAAAAACCTTGCGTATTAGTATAAATTATGTATAATTAATAACAATTCATAACTTTAGCTTGATAAATTATCGGCGGAGCAATGAAACGCTCGTATAAAACGAGCAAATATTTTTGGGAGGAAGATTATATGAAGAAGTTAGCACTTGCATTGGCAATGACATTAATGCTCTCCTTGGCTCTTGCGAGCTGTGGCAAAGCACCTGCGTCTACGCCTGCATCAGGCAGCGCACCTGCCAGCACACCAGCATCAAGCGCACCTGCAGAGGACGAAGCTCTTGCAGCGTTCAATCCCGACGCACTTGGCATCAAAGTAGTTGATGACAAAACCTTAGAGGTTAAGCTGGTAGCACGTACACCTTATTTCCTAGAGCTTACCGCTTTCCCAACCTATGCTCCTGTACAGGAAAAAACCGTTACAGCAAACGGCGAAGCATGGGCAACAACACCGGAAACATATATCGGCAACGGCCCATATAAAGTAACAGAATGGGTACCGGGCTCCAAAATTGTTTACACCAAAAACGAAAATTATTGGGACAACAAAAAAGTTATCCCCGAAACAATCAATTTCGTTTTGATGGAAGAAGACGCTCCTCAGCTTGCAGGCTTCCAAAACAAAGAGCTTGCATTTGTAGACAGCGTACCTAACGACGAAATCGACGCCCTTTCAAAAGGCAAAGATTTCTACAAAAGCGGCCAAATTGGTACTTACTATGTAAGCTACAATGTTACAGCTGCACCTTTCGACAACAAAGACGTGCGTAAAGCATTTACACTTGCTGTAGACCGCGACTTTATCTGCAAAGAAATCGGTAAATCCGGCCAAATTCCTGCCGGCGCATTCGTATCAAAGGGCCTTACAGACGCAGATCCTGCGAAAGAATTCCGCGAAGTAGGCGGCGATTATTACGATCCGACAAAAGAAGCCAACGAAAAGAACCTTGCAGAAGCTAAGAAGATACTTGCCGATGCCGGTTTCCCGGAGGGCGAAGGCCTTGGCACAGTAACATATTTGTACAATGCAGGCACAGGCCATCAGGCTATTGGCGAGGCATTGCAGAACATGTGGGGCAAACTAGCTCCTAAAGCCACATTCCAGCTTGAAAGCCAAGAGTGGGGCACATTCCTAAACACACGTAAAACTCAAGAATATCAAGTAGCACGTAACGGCTGGCTGGGCGACTACAACGATCCTATCAGCTTCCTTGATATGTGGATTACAGGCGGCGGCAACAACGATGCAGGCTGGTCTAATCCTGAATACGATAAGCTTATCACAGAAATCAAAAACTCCGGCGACGCCAAAGAGCGTATGACAAAAATGCACGAAGCCGAAGACATGATTTTTGAAGACTGGATGCTTTGCCCAATCTACTACTATGTAGATATCTTTATGGCAAACGAAACAGTTAAAAAAGACATGATCGTTTCTCCTCTTGGCTTTAAGCACTTCCAATATGTAAATGCTCCTGAGCTTAGCGTTTGCACAGGGCCAAACCCGGATACAATCGATCCTGCTCTTAACTCCGCAGTAGACGGCGGCATCTTGATTACCCATGCTTTCGAGGGCCTTTACAGCCTAGATACAAAGGGTGTTCCTGTGCCGGCACAAGCTAAAGATGTTAAAATCAGCGAAGACGGCCTAACCTACACCTTCACTTTGCGCGACGACCTAAAGTGGAGCGATGGCACACCGCTAACTGCTAAAGATTTTGCATACTCATGGACTCGCGCTATCGACCCGAACACAGCATCAGACTATGCTTATATGTTTGAGTGCATCGAGGGCTATGCCGAGGCTACCGCACAGCCGGAATAATCTTTAACAAACTAAAAGTTTTAAGCCCTCATGCAATTGCATGAGGGCTTTTTGTGCGAATTTTACTAACAACTATGATGCCGTCCATTTTGCACCGTTCGGCTTGGAAACCGATATAGCAGATGAACGTTTGAAAGAAACGCGGTTAATCCAAAAGACTGTTTCAAGAAAACTATCAAAAGATACTAATACAAAAGCGGCACAAACTAATCGTTTGTACCGCTTTTGAGTGTGTTTACCGGACGGAATAGATACCCTTAAAAAATACAATCAATATCGCATAAAGGCACTATTGTTTTTGATGTGCAACAATCCACTGCAACAAATTGTTGTAATTTGCTTTGTTTTCCGCCACAGCAATAAATACGTCTGATAGTTCCGCTTGTGTATATAGTAACTCAATATCATTTAAAGCGAGAAATACAAGCATTGCATGCGCTCCAATGCGTTTGTTGCCGTCAATAATTGCTTGTGCAACAGTAAAATTTGAGCTTTTGTCAGTTGTATCATTTGGCAAGTTCCCGATAAGCTATCATGTTATTTTCAACCAAACGGCTTGAAAGTGCAAGAACATCTTCGTCGCTTGCAGTCTGCATTGCTTGTGCTTGATTAAATTCCACAATAAGATAGCGCGGACGGTTGTTTTTTAAAATAATTGCAGCACCGTTTTCGTCAACAAGACGTGCGACACGAGAAAAGTTTTGGTTTGCATCTGTAATAGATACCAAATTGTTTGTACTGATTTTCATGCTTATCACCTCTCTTATAGTATACCATATTATAGGCTAAATACAACCTATTTTATAAATTATATCAAAACTTAAAAATCAAATGCTTTATCTTACGGTACGCTGTGTGTCCCTGCCCAAGAACCCAAGCCTCGCAAGGCGCAGTCTGATTGGTGTGATTTCCTTTACAAAAGCAAAAAAGATGTACAAACTAACGTTTGCACATCTTTTTAGTGGTCGGAGTGTTCTTATAGGAATATCTTGTAAACCCTGTATTTATGCGGGTTCGCAGCATCTGTGTACGGAACGAATTCCGTGTTTTGGGATTA
>JAVWZM010000062.1:0-13215 GCA_036661035.1 Oscillospiraceae bacterium | reverse complement strand
GCCAAAAGTTGTAAACCATCTCCCCGGACAAAGTGTAAACCATCTCATACTTGACAAGAGCCACCGCCCCTACAGAGGGTGTGGAGTGCAGTTAGATTGCAAAATGCAATAACATTGCAAAACCCCAACGGGCGGAGCAGAGCCGCCGCCCCTACGGAGATTGCAAAATGCAGATAAACTGCAATGCCCCTGCTGAGGGCGCGGAACGAAGTTACATTGCGATATAAAACAGGGGCTGAATAAATCAGCCCCTGTTTTGGAATTTACAGCTATATTTTAAAGTAATCTACGCCGCCCTCAAAGAGCCTTTGATATTTATCGCCGTCTACGTTTTTGTATAAATTATTGCCGCTGCGCTCGGTATGCCCCATTTTGCCAAGCACTCTGCCGTCGGGGGAGGTGATGCCCTCTATGGCAAGCATACTGCCGTTTGGATTGTGGCGGATATCCATGGTTGGCGTGCCGCTTAAATCTACATACTGGGTTGCTATTTGCCCATTTTTGATAAGCGAGGCTATGGTTTCGTCGCTTGCTACAAAACGCCCCTCGCCGTGGCTTATGGCAACGGTATGCACATCGCCCGGCTCGGTATATTGCAGCCATGGGGATAAATCTGACGCTATGCGTGTGCGCACTAATCCGCTTTGGTGGCGGTGGATAGTGTTAAAAGTAAGGGTTGGACAATCGGCAGTAGTGGACATTATCTTGCCTGCCGGCAAAAGCCCTAACTTTATAAGCGCCTGAAAGCCGTTGCAAATGCCAAGCATCAGCCCGTCGCGCTTATATAAAAGCTCGTGAACGGCCTCGGCAATGGCAGGGTTGCGGAAAAGTGAAGTAATAAATTTTGCGCTGCCGTCCGGCTCGTCACCACCGGAAAAGCCTCCCGGAAGTACAATAATCTGGCTTTTTGCGATAAGCTTTGCAAGAGCCGCCGCGCTTTCCTCTACCATTTTAGGGGAAAGATTGTTTACAATAAAGGTATCTGCCTTTGCACCGGCACGTTTTAGGGCGCGTACTGTGTCGTATTCGCAGTTTGTACCGGGGAAAACAGGCACTAGGGCATGTGGCTTTGCACAGCCAACGGCAGGGAATATGCGCATTTTGGCTTTATATTCTACTGCTTGCACATTGCCACATCCGTCTGTATTGCAAGGAAATACGCTTTCAAGCTTGCCTTCGTATGCCACTTGCACTTTATCCATATCGGCTGTTTCGCCAAGAGCAGAAAAGATATATTTGCTCGTGGTTTCGCCAATTTCTATGCCGATATCTTCGTCGTCCATAAGCTCCAATATAAATGCGCCGTAATTGTACGCGAATAAATCCTCAGCCGTAATATTGCCATTCAGCTTTACGCCAACTCGGTTGCCCATTGCCATTTTGCATAAAGCTTCGGCTATGCCGCCTACGCCGATTGTATATGCAGACAGCACCTTTTTATCACAAATCAGCTTTTCCACAGTTGCAAATATTGCATTTAGGCTTTTTGCTGTAGGCAAATTATTTTCGTAGCTGGGCTTTAGCAAAACAAGCTTGCTTATGGGCAGCTTAAATTCGGGGCTTATTACATTATCTGTTTTGCCGTGAGATATAGCAAAAGACACAAGAGTAGGCGGCACATCAAGCTTTTCAAAGGAGCCTGACATAGAGTCCTTACCGCCTATTGCGGCCACGCCTAAATCTACCTGTGCTTTTAGCGCACCAAGCAGGCTTGCAAGGGGCTTGCCCCAGCGCAGCGGCTCTTTGCCAAGACGCTCAAAGTATTCTTGAAAGGTGAGATAAGCATTTTTTGCGCTAAAGCCTGTTGCTACAAGCTTCGCCACGCTTTCGATAACGGCAAGATATGCGCCATAATATGGGCTTTCCTCGCTGATAAGAGGGTTAAAGCCCCACGCCATGCCGGAGCAGGTGGTGGTTTCGCCCATTACAGGCAGCTTTGCCGCCATTGCCTGTATCGGCGTAAGCTGGGTTTTGCCGCCAAAGGGCATCAGCACAGTGCCTGCGCCTATGGTGCTGTCGAAACGTTGAGAAAGCCCTTTTTTACTGCAAATATTAAGGCGGCTCATTTGCTCTTTAAGCATGGCTTCAAGAGTGCCACTTGGCATACTTGCGCTTGGCATATTTCCCTTTTGCACCTCGGCGTCAATATGCTTTGCCGCGCCGTTGGAGCTGATAAATTCGCGTGAAATATCCACTATTTTTTCGCCGCGCCATTTCATAACAAGGCGAGGCTCTTTTGTAATTACAGCAACAACGGTCGCTTCAAGGTTTTCAGCATTTGCCATTTGGATAAACCGCGCTCTGTCTTTTCCTTCAATTACCACAGCCATGCGCTCTTGGCTTTCGGATATGGCAAGCTCTGTACCGTCAAGGCCATCATATTTTTTAGGTACAGCGTCTAAATCTATCACAAGGCCGTCGGCAAGCTCACCTATTGCCACAGATACGCCGCCTGCGCCAAAATCGTTACAACGTTTAATCATTAGGGTTACGTCTTTTTGACGGAATAACCGTTGTAATTTGCGTTCTACAGGGGCGTTGCCCTTTTGCACCTCGGCACCACATTCCTCAAGGCTGTCTAGCTTGTGCGCCTTAGAGGAGCCTGTTGCGCCGCCGCAGCCGTCACGCCCTGTGCGTCCGCCGAGCAGCACCACAATGTCGCCTGCAAGTGGCTCTTCTCTGCGCACATTTGCCTCGGGCACTGCGCCAACTACCGCGCCTATCTCCATGCGCTTTGCCATGTAGCCCGGGTGATATATTTCGTCTACCATGCCCGTGGCAAGGCCTATTTGGTTGCCGTAAGAAGAATATCCTGCCGCCGCCGTGGTAACAAGCTTGCGCTGAGGCAGCTTGCCCTTTAGCGTTTCGCCCACTGCCGCCAAGGGGTTTGCCGCCCCTGTAACGCGCATTGCCTGATACACATAGCCGCGGTTTGCCAATGGGTCACGTATCGCACCGCCTATGCAGGTGGCGGCACCGCCGAAAGGCTCTATTTCCGTGGGGTGATTATGAGTTTCGTTTTTAAATAAAAGCAGCCAGTCCTCGTCTTGCCCGTCGTTATCCACTGTAATGCGCACACTGCAAGCGTTAATTTCATCGGACTCGTCCAGATTTTTAAGCACACCTTGCTTTTTAAGATATTTTGCGCCAATGGTGGCTAAATCCATAAGGCAGATTGGTTTTGTTTTGCCAACATGCACTTCTTTTCGTAAATCAAGATACATTTCGTATGCGGATTTCACATTTTCGTCTTTGATATCTGCGCTGTCTATCACCGTGCCAAATGTTGTGTGGCGGCAATGGTCGCTCCAATATGTGTCCAGCATGCGTATTTCGGTAAGGGTTGGCTCGCGCTTTTCGCCTATGAAATATTGTTGGCAAAATGCGATATCCTCGGCGTCCATAGCAAGAGCATATTCATCTACAAAGGCCGTAAGCCCTGCCTTGTCAAGGGCGCAAAAGCCTGTAAGTACAGCCACTCTAGGCGGCACAGCGTAGTTTGACGCAAGGCTTTCTTTTATGCTAAGGCTTGCCTCGCGCGCTTCTACAGGGTTGATTAAATATTTTTTCACAGCCGCAATATCGCCCTCGGATAAAGCACCCTCAAGCACAAATACTCTGGCAGACTGCACTATAGGCCGCTCTTTGCAGCTAATAAGCTGTATACATTCGGCGGCAGATTCGGCGCGCTGGTCGAACTGGCCCGGCAGGTATTCTATGGCGAACACAGTGCCATCGGTTTTAGGCAGCTCATTGTAGGTGTCGTCCAATTGAGGCTCGCTGAAAACAGTGCTTACACATTCGCAAAACAGCGTTTCGTCTATGCCCTCTACATCGTATCTGTTAAATAGGCGCAGAGAATTGATAGATTTTATTCCTAAAAGCTCACGTAGCTCGGATAATATGCCCTTTGCCTCTACAGCAAAAGGTGCTTTTTTTTCTGCGTAAATTCTATAAACTGACATTTCGCCCTCCTATACTCTTGCTTTTAATGCTAATTTTCCTATATCTGTGCGCATGTGCATGCCATCAAAGCTTACGGTGTTAGCGGCGGCATATGCATTTTCTATTGCTTGCGGCAAGGTGCTTGCAATGGCGGTAATGCCAAGGACGCGCCCCCCTGACGTAAGTAGCTCGCGGCCCAAAAGGCGAGTGCCTGCGTGATATGCACAGGTGCCTGCTACGCCGCGCACTTCGCCGCTTACAAGGCCTGTAATGCGCTTATCCACTTCGTATTTTTCAGGATATCCTTTGCTTGCAAGTATTACGCATGCGCTTTTTTTATCGCTGAATTTCACTTCAACGTTTGCAAGCTTGCCGCTTGATACCGCTTGCATTACAGTGAATAAATCGCTTTCCAAAAGCGGCAATACCACTTGCGTTTCGGGGTCGCCAAAGCGGCAGTTATATTCTATTACCTTAGGCCCTGTGGTGGTTAAAATCAGCCCAAAATAAAGGCAGCCTCTAAAGCGTCGGTTTTCCTCGTTCATTGCGTTCATGGTGGGAATAAAAATGCGCTGCATGCAGGATTTTGCCAAATCCTCGGTGTAAAAAGGGTTTGGTGCAATGGCACCCATTCCGCCGGTATTAAGCCCTTTGTCGCCGTCTAATGCACGCTTGTGGTCCATGCTACTTACCATTGGCACCATGGTTTTGCCGTCTGTAAAGCATAGCACAGAAACCTCAACGCCCACAAGAAATTCTTCTATCACAATGCTGTTACCCGACGCGCCGAATTTTTTATCCTGCATAATGCTTTGCACGGCGGCGAGGGCTTCTTCTTCATTTTGACAGATAAGCACGCCTTTGCCAAGAGCCAAGCCGTCAGCTTTAATCACAAGGGGATATTTTGTATTTGCTTTAATATATTCACAGGCGGCATGGGCACTATCAAACACTTCGTATGCCGCCGTGGGGATTTTATATTTTTTCATTAAATTTTTGCTGAAAACCTTGCTGCCCTCAATGGCGGCGGCGGCGGCGGTGGGGCCGAAAGAGGGGATATTTGCGTCGCTAAGCTTGTCTACAAGCCCCAGTACCAGTGGCTCGTCGGGGGCTACTACCACGTAATCCATAGATTGCAGCTTGCAGAAATCTACTATTTTATCAAGCTCGTTTGGCTTAATATCAATGCAGGTGGCGTCAAAGCTTATGCCGCCGTTTCCCGGTGCCGCAAAAACCTCGGTAATGGTGGGGTTGCTTTTCAGCTTTTTAATAATAGCATGTTCGCGGCCGCCGGAGCCTACTACCAGAACTTTCATTTTGTTTCTCCTTGTACTTTTTATTAGTGGTGGAACAAGCGCAGGCCGTTAAACGCCATGGCAATGTTGTATTTATCGCAAGCGGCGATTACTTCGTCGTCGCGGATAGAGCCGCCGGGCTGTACAATTGCCTCAACGCCGCTTCTGTGGGCGCGCTCGATATTATCGCCAAATGGGAAAAACGCGTCACTGCCCAGCACTACGCCGCGCACCTTTGCAAGGTATGCTTTCTTTTCGGCAGATGTAAATGGCTCAGGCTTTTCGGTAAATGTGTTTTGCCACACGCCGTCGCCGATTACGTCCTCTGCGTCCTCCGACAGGTAGATATCTATGGCGTTGTCGCGGTTAGGCCGCGCAATATTCTCTAAAAACGGCAGGTTAAGCACTTTGTCTGCGTGGCGTAGTTGCCATAAATCCGCCTTGCTACCGGCTAGGCGTGTGCAATGTATGCGGCTTTGCTGCCCTGCGCCCACGCCTATTATCTGCCCGTTTGCCGCAAAGCACACGGAGTTAGACTGCGTATATTTCAGCGTGATAAGGCATAAAATCAAGTCGCGCTTTTGCTCGCTTGTAAGAGCCTTATTTGCGGTAACAATATTGGCAAGGGTGGTGCTGTCGGCTTTAAAATTGTTGCGCCCTTGCTCAAATGTAATGCCGTATACGTCCTTACATTCAATTGGCTCTGGGGTGTATTCGGGGTTTATCTCTACAATATTATAGCCGCCCTTGCGCTTTGCTTTTAATATTTCAAGCGCCTTTGGCGTGTAGCCTGGCGCGATAATTCCGTCTGTTACTTCGTGCTGTATTACCTTGGCGCATGCTTCGTCGCAAATATCCGAAAGGGCAATCCAATCCCCAAAGCTAGACATACGATCTGCACCGCGTGCGCGTGCATATGCACAGGCAATTGGCGAAGTGGCGATGCCTTTTGCAAAATACATTTGTTCCTCGGTGTCGCTAAGGGGCAAGCCAAGCGCCGCACCTGCAGGGCTTACGTGCTTGAAAGACGCGGCGGCGGCAATGCCTGTGGCGGTTTTCAGCTCTTTAACAAGCTGCCACGCGTTAAGGGCGTCTAAAAAATTAATATATCCGGGTTTACCGTTTAGCACGGTCACGGGTAATTCGCCGTTTTTCATAAATATGCGTGCAGGCTTTTGGTTAGGATTACAGCCGTATTTAAGCTCTAGCTCTCTCATAATGTAATGCCCTCCGTTTTTTCATATTTATTATAAATGCGGTCTTGGGTTTTACCTGTATCAAGGGAAATATACCGCACAAAAAGCGAAACCTTGTTTTCTTCGTTTAAGGCTTGCCAAATGCCCTCGCCGAAAGCGTCGATATTACCGCTGAGTGCTACGCGGCATGGCTCACCCTCAAAGGAGGGAATGGGGTTGCCGTTTTCGCGGTAGGTATGTATTAAATGCCCTGTGCCATTTGCCTCTTCGTCATATTCGTACAAAAAGCGTTCGCACCCTTCGCCCTTTTCGTCTGCACATTTAAGTATGGACAGCTTATATTTCATGGTGCTGTCAGATATCCTTAAAAGCCCCGATATTCGCGGCGTGTAGTTTGGCGCGTCAGGCTCAAAGCGGCGTGTGCGCAACGCCTTAACAAAGCTTTTGCCCTTTTCCATGTATTTGTATATTGTGTCTGTTTGGTCGCCGTTTGTTACTATGGTGGCGTTGCCAAGTACACGCACAGGCGCGTAAATAATTAAGGACGGATCTTCCAAAAGAATAGGATCTGCCGCCTCGGTGATAATGCCGCCTGCCTTAGGTGTGAATACGCGGTTGCGGCTGTTTTGGCTGCGCCCCATTATAAAATACGCTATTACGGCGTTTTGCCCGTCGTCGCTTTTGCCAATAAGCACGCCGCGCCCTGGGTACGCATTGGTGCTTAAATGCTCGTATAAATTTTCGGTTTTCATATATAGCCCTCCTTATATTTACGCTTATGTTTTTACATTTCTTTGCTGCAAAGCATGGAAAGTGCCTTTGGCAAAAGCACCCATTCGGCGTTTATCATCACGCGCTTTTGCAGTGTTTCCGCCGTGTCATCGGGCAGTACCTCTACCGCCTTTTGCAGTAATATCCGCCCACCATCGGGTATCTCGTTTACTAAATGCACGGTGGCACCTGTAAGCTTTACGCCCCTTGCCAAAGCCGCCTCGTGTACCTTTAAGCCGTAATATCCCTCGCCGCAAAAGCTTGGTATCAGGCTTGGGTGTACGTTGATAATTTTATCGGGATACGCGTTTATCACTTCGGGCGTTAAAATAGACAAAAAACCTGCAAGCACTATCACGTCTATTTCGTTTTGCTTTAATTGCGCCAAAATAGCTTTATTGTATTCGCCATTGTCGGCAAAAGCCTTTTTTTCTACAATTGCGGTTTTAATGCCTGCCTTCTCGGCACGCGTTAAGGCGTAGACACCGCTTTTGCTTGAAAGCACAAGTGCTAAATTGCAGTTTTCTATTTCGCCGCGAGCGTGGGCGTCTATAATCGCCTGTAAATTTGTGCCACCACCCGAAACTAATACAGCCGCTTTTAACATAACACAATACCGCTTTCTTCGCCGCTTTCTATTGTGCCGATAATGCTTGCGCTCTCGCCCTCGGCGCGCAAAATGCGCACAGCCTCGTCTGCCTTGTCGCCGGCTACTATTATTGCCATGCCAACGCCCATGTTAAAGGTGTTGAACATGTCCCTTTCGCTTACCTTGCCTGCCTTTTGCAATACGCTGAAAATAGGCAGTACAGGGATTGCGGCTTTATCTATTCTTGCTACACAGCCGTTTTTAAGGGCGCGTGGAATATTTTCGTAAAAGCCGCCGCCTGTAATATGGCTCATTGCCTTTACTTCCACGGTTTCAAGCAGCTTTAAAACAGGCTTGACATATATTTTAGTGGGCGTTAAAAGTGCCTCGCCCAAGCTTTTGCCAAGCTCCGCGCTATATGCGGTTAAATCTGCACTTTCCACGTTTAAAAGCTTGCGCACAAGGGAAAAGCCGTTTGAATGTACACCCGAGGACGCAATGCCGATAACCGCGTCGCCCTTTTGCATATTATCCCCTGTGATAATTTTATTTTTGTCTACAATGCCTGTGGTATATCCTGCTAAATCGTATTCGTCTACGGGATAAAAGCCGGGCATTTCGGCAGTTTCTCCGCCGATAAGGGCAGCGCCGCTTTGCACACAGCCCTCTGCCACGCCTGCCACTATAGCGGCTATTTTTTCGGGCACATTTTTGCCGCAAGCTATGTAATCTAAAAAGAAAAGCGGCCTTGCGCCAAGGGTGATAACGTCGTTTACGCACATGGCAACGCAGTCTATGCCTACGGTGTCGTGCTTATCAAGCAAAAAGGCTATTTTCAACTTTGTGCCTACGCCGTCTGTGCCCGAAACAAGCACAGGCCTTTGTATGCCTTGCAAATCCAGCTCAAAACAGCCGCCAAAGCCGCCAAGCCCACCAAGGGCGCCTGCCGTCATGGTGCGCGCCACATGCTTTTTCATTAGCTCTACAGCTTTATATCCTGCGGTAATATCTACGCCTGCCTCTTTATAGCTTTCGGAAAAACTGTTCATATTTTTACCCCTTAATCATTTTCATTCAGCTTCTTTTCAAAACGGTCTTTGTTGCATTGCTTTGGTGGATCTACAGGATATTTGCCTGTAAAACAGCCCTTGCACATGGCGCAGCTTGTGTTGTCGGCAAGCTTGTCTAAATCGTCTATTTCAAGAAAGCCGATGCTGTCCACGCCGATTATCTCGCCAATTTCTTCTATGGTGTGTTTATACGCTATCAGCATTTCGCGGGAGGCAATGTCCGTGCCAAAATAGCATGGATATAAAAACGGAGGTGAAGAAAGGCGCATATGCACTTCCTTTGCGCCTGCCTCGCGCAATAGCTTTACTATTTTAAGGCTTGTTGTGCCGCGCACTATGGAGTCGTCTATCAGCACAACACGCTTGTCCTTTACGGTGGCGGCAATGGGGTTCAGCTTAATGCGCACGTCGTTTTCGCGCTGCTTTTGTGTGGGCGCAATAAAGGTGCGGCCTATGTATTTGTTTTTCAAAAAGCCAATGCCGTAGGGTATGCCGCTTTGCTTTGCATAGCCAAGTGCCGCGTCTAGGCCGCTATCGGGCACGCCTATTACCACATCTGCCTGCACAGGATGCTCAAGAGCCAAAAACGCACCTGCACGCTGCCTTGCAATATGCACAGACGAGCCCTCTACAACAGAGTCGGGGCGTGCAAAATAAATATATTCAAACACGCAAAGGCCGCTGCCCTTGCCGCAATGTGTTTTAATGCTGCGTATGCCGCTTTCGTCTACTACCACTACTTCGCCTGCCTCAATATCACGCACAAGGGTTGCGCCTATGGCATCAAGGGCGCAGCTTTCGCTGGCAAATATCACAGCGTCGCCCATTTGCCCCATGCACAGCGGCCTAAAGCCCATTGGATCGCGGGCGGCAACCAGCTTTTTAGGGGACATTATCACAAGGGAATACGCGCCTTTCAGCTCGTCCATTGCGCCTACTACGGCGTCCTCAATACTGGGTGCTGTCAT
Source organism: Oscillospiraceae bacterium (assembly GCA_036661035.1). Lineage (GTDB taxonomy): Bacteria > Bacillota > Clostridia > Oscillospirales > Ruminococcaceae > JAGPHI01. The sequence continues at coordinate 3,381 of JAVWZM010000062.1, read as the reverse complement.
GCGCTGACGTGTGATAGAATACGCGATAATCTCGGCGTCGCCTGTGGAATGGAAGATGCCACCTGCAAGCTCTGCTTTTTCGCGCAGCTCGGAAGAATTGGTAATGCTGCCGTTGTGCGCCACAGCCATGGTGCCTTTAATATGCCTTATCAAAAGTGGCTGTGCGTTTGCCCGAGTGCGGCTGTCTTGGGAGGCGTAGCGGCAATGGCCCAAAGCCATTTTGCCCTTGCCAAGCCCCTCCAGCACGTCCTTGGAAAACACTTCGTTTACAAGCCCCATGTCGCGGTGGCAATCTATTACGCCGTCGCAGTTCACAGCTATGCCGCAGCTTTCTTGCCCACGGTGCTGCAAGGCGTAAAGCCCAAAATATGTTGCTGCAACTACATCGGTGGTTTTTGTTTTGTCATAAATGCCGAAAATGCCACATTCTTCGTGGAGCTTGCCCTGTAAATCTTCCATAAAAATTCTCCTTATTATAATATGCGTTTAAAATATAGCAACTTAACTTATGATAGATAGCGTTTTAAAGGTTGCACAGTATAGCATTTTGACAAATGCTATACTAGGTATTAAAGCGTGGCAATTTCTATTGCGAGAGCCTCGTCCTTTTGCGATATTGTTTCTGCCATTTTGATGCGCTCTGCATGTAATATATCCGCAAGGCGTTCATCTTCCACAGATAATATCTGCACCGTCAGTACAGCCGCGTTTTTTGCGCCGTTTATCGCCACAGTTGCAACAGGTATACCCGATGGCATTTGCACCGTAGCCAAAAGTGCGTCCAGCCCGTCCATTGCGCCGCCCTTCATGGGTATGCCGATAACGGGCAATGTGGTGTTTGCGGCTATTGCCCCTGCAAGATGTGCCGCCATGCCGGCGGCCGCTATTATAACGCCAAAGCCATTTTGCCTTGCGCTCTTGGCAAATTCTGCCGCTTGCAAAGGTGTGCGGTGGGCGCTTAGCACATGCGCCTCAAAGGGCACGCCAAAGGCTTTCAGCTCTTTCGCCGCCGCCTTTACTACGGGCCAGTCGCTGTCGCTGCCCATTAAAATTGCTACCTTTTTCATAATATTTATCTTCCCTTCAACATACATTTTACAAGGCACAAAAGCTGTAAACCAAACAAAAAAGGCAATGCTGATATATATGCAGCATGGCCTTTAGGTTCGTTTGAGTTGTTTATTAAGCAGTGTGCGGCAAAACCCGCCCATTTGCAAATGCGCAGTATGCAGCATAGAGGAAAACCTGCGAATTAAGGCACTTATTCCCCTTTGTGAAAGCACAGTAATATAAGGCATTTGCGCACCTCCTGCTTATTTGATTACAATATATATACTATAGTGTTTTACCAATAAAAGCAATGGATTTTAAGCGTATTGCACATTTTCAGAGAAAGGCACAAGAAAGCAGTTTTTACATACGCGTTTTTTCGTCATTATAAGATAAAGTCATACCGCAAAAAAATCTCTGCTATTAAATTTGCTTTATGCATACTGCCAAAAAGCAATTTACAGCTTGTAAATTGCGAGAAACACACTTATACTGTAAATATACATCAATTTTACTTTTGATTATCCTACTAAAAGCCCTCGTCTTTGCTTTATGCAACTTGACAAAAGGCTCGAGTACAAGGACAATAACAAGTCAATTTGCTATAAAAGCCAGTTTGAACAAATAGACAACATAAAACCCATTTTATACGACATTATACGCAAAATATTGAAATAGGATAAGGAATGGAGCTGTGTTTTGTGAAACCTAATTTAATGCTGATTACCGTAGACCAAATGCGCAGGGACTGCATGTCTGCCGGAGGAAATGCTGCTATCGAAACGCCAAATTTAGACGCTATGTGCAGGCAGGGAATACGCTTTACTCACGCATATTCCGCTACGCCTACATGTATTCCGGCACGGGCGGCACTGCTTACGGGCATGAGCCAAGAGCATCATGGCAGAGTGGGCTACGAGGACGGGATAAACTGGGAATATGCCCACACCTTGGCGGGTGAGCTAACGGCGGCAGGATATCAAACCCAGTGCGTAGGCAAAATGCATGTACACCCACAGCGCAACCGATGCGGCTTCGACAACGTGGTATTGCACGACGGATATATGCATGCAGTGCGAAGCAGCAAAAACGCTACTGCCGAGGCGTTTGAGGGCACAGACGATTATCTGCACTGGCTGCGCACGCAATGTGGACACAATGCAGATTTAACAGACAGCGGTCTTGATTGCAACTCTTGGGTTGCGCGGCCATGGCCTTATGCAGAGCAATATCACCCAACCAATTGGTGCGCCGAGGAAACTATAGATTTTTTCCGCCGCAGAGATATTACAAAGCCGTTTTTCTTGCACACCTCTTTTGTGCGGCCACATTCGCCACTTGATCCGCCGCAATATTATTTTGATATGTATAAAGACAGCAAAGATTTGCCCATGCCTGTAATAGGCGACTGGGAGGACACCGAGGATTTAGCCAAAGACGGGCAAATGACGGATTGCAAATGGGGTATCGTTTCCACTAAAGCCATTCGCCGCGCACGTGGGGCTTATTATGGCTTAATCACACATATAGACCACCAGATAGGCCGCATTTTGCAAGCCATGGGGGAATATAATTTACTGGAAAACACGGTGGTGGTTTTCACAAGCGACCATGGGGATTTGCTTGGCGACCACAACTTGTTTCGCAAGGCATTTCCATATGAAGGCTCTGCCGGCATACCTTTATTTGTATACGATCCGGGAGATTTACTGCACTTGAACAAAGGCACTGCCAAAGACGCTTTAGTGGAGCTGCGCGACATTATGCCAACCTTGCTGGATTTGGCGAAAGCACCTATTCCCGATACCGTAGACGGAAAAAGCCTTTGCCCTATTTTACAAGGCAAAGGCGAGGAGCCGCGCGATTATCTTCACGGAGAACATTCTCTTGCTGAACATTCTACCCAGTTTATCGTGACAAAAACAGATAAGTATATTTGGTACAGCCAAAGCGGCGAGGAGCAGTATTTTAACTTAGAAAAGGATTCGCAGGAGCTGCACAATGCAATAGCCGAGCAAAGCGCCCAATGCCGTATTCAAGCGCTGCGCACCCTGCTTTTAAAAGAGCTTGCATGCCGCGAGGAGCAGTATACCGACGGAACAAGGCTTATTAAAGGGCAAAAGCCGCTTAATGTTTTGCGGAATGTTTTAGGGTAGTTTAGATTTTCTTTTTCACATATGACAGTGCTAATCACTATATTTGTCCGCGTATATAGCAAGGGTAAATAAGAACACGCGCTTTAAGGCGCGATAACGTAATACTACGTAGTGTATCTCTTTCGCCACCGAAAGAGATACCAGAAAGGTGCCACTGAACGCACTCGGGCGGCCC
>JAVWZM010000061.1:0-13337 GCA_036661035.1 Oscillospiraceae bacterium | reverse complement strand
GAAAGCCACAACGTTAGGCAAATTACCGAGCAGACGGATTTTTTATTATATACCGCAGTACAGCAAGAAACGCTTACAGGCCTATGGGAAATTTTGCGTCAGACGGCGCAAAGCTACTTTTCCGCGCTAACCCCCTCCTGCCCGGATATCGCCGTTCGTGTGGAAAACTATCTTGAGGCACATTACAGCGATTGCTCCCTCACCGTTCAAAGCATCGCATGGGATATGGGGTTTACCAATTCGTACCTGTGCGCCTCGTACAAAAAAAGCTGTGGTAAAACCATTAACCAACGTTTGACGGAAATACGCCTTCATCACTCAAAGGCATTGCTTATCGGAACCAGCCGTATGCTTTATGAGGTTGCCAACGCAGTGGGCTATGTGGATGGGAAATATTTTGTTAAGCTGTTCACACGGGAGGAGGGGCTTTCGCCCAAGGAATACAGGGGGCGACATTCCTATGAAAAATAAGTTTATGCGGCTGCTGCAATGGTCCACCTCTTGCGGAAAGCTGCGCAACAAGCTGTTGTGCATTTATTTTCTGCTTATTGTTATTCCACTTGGAATGTTTTCTCTTTATTCTTATCTGCGCGTCAAAAGCGTTATACAAGAGCAAACGTTTTCCGCCGCGCAAAATGCATTTGACGACACTTGCCTGTCCTTGGAGCATCTTTTAGGGCGACTGGACGGTGTAATCGACATACTCTCCACAGATCCTCTAATATACACTATGGCGTCTAACGACCGTCAGGATTTTACATATATCCGCCGCCTTGAGGATTCCGACCAGCTTGCCACCACCTTTGAGCATTTGCGTGTTCTGTCCGGTGTAGACCACATGCAACTTTATGTCAGCAACGATTACCCTTATTCCAATACCCAAACCAATATTATACAGATTAGCCAAATTGAGCAAAGCGGCTGGTATCAGGCAGCATCAAATGGCAGCCTTCGGCTGTGGTGCGCCCCGGGCGACCTTGCCGGCCCCGGCGAAACAGAGCAGCAATGCTTTTCTTCCGTTCAGATAGTATACAATCCGCGCAGTGTTAAGGAGCCACTGGCAATTCTGCGTGCAGACATAGACACCTCTCGTGTGCAAGAACTGGTGAGTGGAACATCTATCACCGAAAACGGGCTTTTGCTGCTTTTGCGCGGCGATGAGGTTCTGCTTGCGTCCGACACTGATATTCCCGTTTCCGAGCTGGGTACCTTGGTGGAGCAGCTGCACCGTTCCCATTCGGGGGAATGGCAAGCCATACAGGCAGGCCGCACAGACTACTATGTACAAACAAAGGGCATAGGCCCGTCGGGCTGGAGCATAGCGAGTATTCTTCCATACCACGACGTTTATCGCCTAAGCCATGAGCTTAGCGTCGAGATGCTTTTCATCGTTATTATTGTCGCTTTAGCGGCTTATTTGCTTGCATATCTCATCAGCCAGTCCACGCTAAATAGGGTTTCTAAGCTTACAGACACTATGCAGGCCGTGGAAAACGGCAATGTCACGGTGCGGCTAAATCCGTGCGGCAACGACGAAATTGCTCAAATGATGGACGGTTTTAATCTGATGATGGATCGCGTGGATACGTTGATGGAGGAGCGAGTGGAATATGGCCGACAAATCAAAAATCTGGAGCTGAAGGCACTTCAAGCACAGATTAACCCACACTTTCTATACAACTCGCTGGATTTAATCAACTGCACTGCTATCACCCGCAACGTGCCCGAAATCAGCCGTATGGTAAATGCGCTTGGCCGTTTTTACAGGCTCTCTTTAAGCAAAGGGCGCGAAGTAATCCCATTGTCCGACGAAATTAAGCATGCACAGCTTTACGCGGAAATTCAAAATATGCGCTTTGAAAACCATGTAGATGTACACTGGAATTTGGATCCTTCCGCCGCCAATTGCCAAATCATCAAGATAGTATTACAGCCTCTTATTGAAAATGCAATCATTCACGGCATTTTTGAAAAGCCGTCAAAATGCGGTTGTCTTACCGTGAGTGTGCGCCGCGAACCTGACGGTATACGCATCACTATAGAGGACGACGGCATCGGCATGGACGAGGCTACTCGCCTTTCTAATTTTTCCCCTACCGCGCCGGGGCAAATTACCGCTACTCCCGGTGGATATGGTGTGCGTAACATTCAAGACAGGCTGCGCCTTGCCTATGGCGAGCCGTTTGGGCTGCACTGTGTCAGCCGTGTGGGCGAGGGCACAACAGTAACGGTTTATATCCCTGCTATCGAGCCTAATGAACAACCGACGGAGGATTAATTATATGCATTTTTCTGTTTTCAGCGATACCGATTGGCTTTATCCCGATTCTGCCCATAGCGCGCTATCGCTTATTAATCTGCATCTGCCCCGTGGCGGCCATGACGGAGCGCAGCTTTTGGGCGATGTCTTTTCAGGCACACTTTCCGCAGTAATGCACTGGAACGGCGGCGCGGGGCCTGCATTGCAGCTGTATCGTCTTTTGCCCGTGGGCGTAAACGAAAACACTTCCCCCACAATAATGACAACAACTAATTACGAAAGTTGCCGCGATTACGTCACAAGGCAGGCGCCCTTTGAGGTTTTTGACGCGCTAAAGCCGCTAACGGAAAAGGAACAGCCCGACGGAAAACGCCTTGCACTTTACCTTTGTACACAGGCGAGCGCGGATGAAACACCGGGAGAATACTCAGGTACACTAACATTGACAATTGGTGCCGACAAAGCGGAACTCCACATCTGCTGCACGGTGCATGCCCCTGTGGTTCCGTCTGTTGGCAAGGCGCGTTTGGGAATGCTTAATTTTTTCGATTACGACGGCATTGTAAGGCAGCACGGGCTCGTAAAAGGCGAAAACAGCTACTGGCAGTCGTTCCGCCGCTACGTCCGCGCACAGCTAGACATGCGATGTACGCATATATTGCTGCCCTCTGGCGAAGCTGTGTATAAGGACGGTACTCTGGTGGGGTTCGATTTTTCTTTTGCGGAAATGGCAGGGCGCATCGCCATTGAGGAGGGCGCGCCCATGCTGTGCGGTGGGCATGTAGCGCACTGGCACGCATGGGACGACAGCGAATATTATCCCAACTGGGATCAGAGCATCGGCATCAGTACGCCCAAGGGGTATTTTCAAATGCGTCTTTATTTTTCAAAGTGGGCAGAGGTAATCCATAATAACCGTTGGCAAACCTGCATGACGCAAGCACTGGCGGACGAACCCCAAACACATAACGACAAAACCTATCGCGTGCTTGCCGCCATGTGCCGCAAATTTTTGCCGAACGTGCCCATTCTTGACGCTGTGGAAACAACTAATCTTGGCGGCGGCGTTGATATTTGGATTCCTAAACAAGACACCTACGAAAAATGGATAGAAGATTATAAAACGTTACAAGCGTCAGGCGAAGAAATGTGGTTTTACACCTGTGGATTTCCGGCAGGGCCAATTATGAATCGCAGCATGGATTTGCCCCTTGCCGTAAGCCGCACAGTGCTGTGGATGGGCGCGCTATACCGTCTATCGGGGTTTTTGCACTGGGGCTTCAATTATTATATTGGCACCGACATTTGGCACAGCGCCTGTTGCCCACACAAGGGCGCGCTGCTGCCTGCAGGTGACGCACACATCGTATATCCCGGAGATAACTGCGAGCCGTGGCGCAGCATGCGTTTTGAAGCCCAGCGCGGCGGCGCCGAGGACTACGAGCTGCTTATGCAGGCTGTGGACGCAGCCCCCGACAAAGCGGACGCACTTATTCGGACAGTTTGCACAACATTTCACAGCTATGTCCGCAGCGGCACAACTGTTGTCGATGCACGTATTCAGCTAATTCATTTATTGGAAGATGTTTTACAAAACTGCTGACGTTAAATGACTTCGCAATGCGCGTTAAGGCATAAAAATGCCAAGGTATTCTCGGCGTAGAACACCTTGGCACAATTCCTATTTTACGGGCGGCTATCCCCCCACACATTTGACTAAAAGGCTTATTATTACATCTTCCAATCCGAGCATTTTTGCTGTTAAAATCAGTATAGAGCATATTCATTCTCCTTTGAAATTGGTGTTTAGTCAATTCCATTTTACAGGATTTTTTGAATATGCTCTACTTTTTTTGCACTTTATTTGAACTCTATTCGCCTTGCACCACAGCATTTAGTATAGAGCCTTTTTAGATTTTATAATATTATGATATTTCTTTATGCCTTTTCATAACGACCTGTGCAATAAATACAATAGCAATGCCTAAAAGCGCACCCAAAACGTCGATAGAAACATCGAAAAATGCCGGTCCACGTCCTGAAATAAAGCTTTGGTGAAATTCGTCTGAGCAAGCATACATAAAACATGCCACCACAGAAACTATAAATACCGCTCTACGCGCTAAGGCAAAGGTATTTACAAATCCGAAAACGCTAAACCCCAGCGCCGAATAAATACAAAAATGGGCTAGCTTGCGCACAATAGTGTGCAATTGCTGAAATTCGGTGCTTTCGTGGGAGGGGCTGACGCGTTCTTTGCCTGTGTTTATAACCTCAACTGCGGTGTCCGTTACCTTTATGCTTAACCCATCACTAGCCTCGCCTGTCTGGGAGGAAAAAGAAAAGATTAGGCAGCAAATTGTTATGGATAAAATTAAGTACAAAGCTCTATATATCTTCAATTATTTACCTGCCTTAGTTTATAATATACACTCCACATTCTGAACCTTTCTTTGCTAATAAATTCAGATGCTTTCTTGCTCTTGTTTTTCATCCACCGCTTTTTCAAACCCCTGCGTGCTCTCCGGCATGAACAAGATTTTTAAGGTTGTTAGTATTATTTTCGCGTCCTCTATCACACTCATGTTTGCAATATACATTAAATCCATTTGTAGCTTATCATAGGGAGATGTATTAGCCTTACCGTAGATTTGAGCATAGCCTGTTAAACCTGCTGTAACCTGTAGTCGAAGGGCAAATTCTGGCGTTTCTTGTTCGTATAGTGCGATTGTTTCAAGACGCTCAGGGCGCGGGCCGACTATTGTCATATCACCCTTCAAAATATTTATCAACTGAGGAATTTCATCAATACGACAAATGCGAATAAACTTTCCTATTGGAGTAATGCGGTCATCATTTTCCATTGTGACAATGCCTTTACCGCCTTTGTCCGCATTAACCTTCATACTTCTAAATTTATATATTTTGAATATTTTTCTGTCTTTGGTCATTCTCAGTTGAGTAAATAAAACTGGCCCACCGTCGCTAAGCTTTATAAAAATAGCTGTTAAAAGCATAAATGGGCTTAAAACAACAAGTGCCAAAGTGCAAGCAATAATATCGAAACCGCGCTTCACCACCAAATACCATGCTGGTGGAGATGCGCTTTCGCAAAGTAATATAGGCACATCACTGAAGTTAAGCCGCTTTGCCCCACTGATAATAATATCGCTGATATGTGGGCGCACGTAAGCCGATTTTTTTGATTGAATGCAGTATTTGATTATTTCGTTGCGGCAGTCTGCAGACACCCCACACAGAAACGCGCAGTCGGCCTTGTCAACCGCTTCATAAACAGCTTGTAAACCATTTTCTATGCTTATCATACCGTTCACAGTAAAACGCATCTTGTTAAGATTTTTTATAACGCTCGGAAAATCTGCATTTTCGTATATCAATAGTGCGTTTTGGGGACTGTACAGACAAAAAAAGAATTTATTTGCCCACATTGCCCAAATGCAACACCATAGCATTTGACAAATAGCAGCCCACACTATACCTAGCGGATTTAATAACCCACGCGCCAAAAGCACAATTATTGCATACATTAAAACATTGCATACAACAATGGCAATACAGTGCGAATACATAAGCTCTGACACTCGCAAAATCCCAAGCTTATATCCCCCATACAGTTTTGAAAAGGCAGAATAAAGCATCGCGAAAATAAACACAACAAAATAATTGCCCTTCTCAAAAAAAGGATACGCTATTTTGTGGGCATATAAAACATACCATGCGCACAAAAAAAGAAACGTAACAACAAGAATATTTAATACTTTAAGTAGAAAAATAATAAAATCTTTTTTATAACGACATAAATTCTTTGACGTTGCCATACCTTACACCTCACTTTTGCACGACTATTTTGCTACATAAAGCTTAAAATTCTTAGGGCTTTCGACGCTTTGCAGGCAGATGATACATACCACTATAAGCATAGCTAAGCCATTTCACTTAGCTAACTATACAGGAAAACCCATTATTAAAATAGCAAGCAAATCTTATTGTGCAAGATATTCTTCAAGGCAAAGACCGCTTTCGGTGATAAGCTTTGCTTGCTCCTCTCCTACATATCGGTAATGCCAAGGCTTGTATTCGGTGCCTGTAATGTCTGTTTTATCCTTTGGATAACGCAAAATAAAGCCATATTTTGCAGCGTTTTCCAAAAGCCATTTAAACTCCGGTGTTTCATCGAACGCCGCAATTTTCTGTTGGAAATTAAGCGCCAAAATATCGGCGGCAAGTCCCAAATTATGTTCAGTTTCGCCTGGCTTTTGCACAGTGAACGAAGCCTCAGCCTCGGCCTCCTCTGCTGTTTTACCATTGCGCTTTAAGGTAGCCAGCGCATTATTATATAGTACTTTTTGACGTTTGAAACTGCGAAAGCCGCTTACTAGCTTTAGCTTTATCCCATCTGCCTGTGCGGCGGAAAGTAAATTATTAAGTGCCTCTACGGCACGTTCGTCAAAATGATAACCTGCTCCAAGAGGGGCCGTTTTCGTGTCGAACCCATCTGGCAAAGGATTATCACTGTTAACTAGCTTCATATACCATTCGTTGCGTGGAATTTCCGGTAGCTGTGGAGCAGGCGGTTCTTGCGACGAAACCACGGGTGCCACAGACTGTACCGGTTCGCTTACACTTTGCGTAATTTGCGAGCTTTGCGGTAAAGATGGCGACTTTGGACTTTCGGCAGGTTTTTTTGTCGCGAATAATCCTATGCAAAGCAGCACCACCAAGGTAACCAGCACAAAAAAAATAGCCAACAACACCTTTCGCAAGGGCTGTTTCTGCGGCGGAGGCATTTTTTCAGGCTCTATTTTTTCATCAGGCTGCGAATAAAAATCTAAAATATCCAAGCTGTTTCACCCTTTATGTTTTGCGCGTTTTGAGTTTGCTTTGCGTAGCGCATAATATGCCGCGATACATAAAAGTGCGGCGGCAAGGCAGATATACGAACAATTAATCATGACCTTGAAAATTCCGTTTAAATAAGCTACGGCAAAATGATTAAGAGAAATTGGTCTTACTGAAATATAAGACATTTTGTCTGACAATATAACCACTGCGGGTAATACTGCCGACATAATAAAAGATGTAGTAAAACTATAAGCATAATATTTAAAAAGCCTGTGGCTTGTTTTATTCAAAACAATAAGAAACGCGGCGGTGAAAACGAATGCGGCTATCAGTGCAATATTAATACCCTTTAACTTTTCGCGAAGTGCGTTGATAATAGAGGTAATATAGCTTACAAACGGCAACGATACAGCGTCAATATAATCAGTAGCGCAGGCGGCGGCAAGCTGTGCCACGCCTGTTTTAATATCTTCTGTTATAATAATACCGCGGGTTTCAACGTTTTCCATAAGCGTTTCATAAATGCGTTTATTTAGCGCGTCATAGTTAATGGCAGGTGTGTCAAAATAAATTTTTTCAATGTTTTTAAAAAGTGCGGTTTCAATTTCATCTTCGTTCAAAATATCGGCAAACGCGTCTATAGTAAATCCGCTTGCCGCCCCATAGGAAGTGTAGATTTCTTCAAGCTCTTGCTTAGCTTTGCTTGCAAAATGGCTGGTTTGTGCTTTCCCCTTCATGTAGCTTGGGTTAGCTAAGGTGATGTTTGCGGTAAAAACAACAATGCTTATAATGGTGAGCAATGCAAGAATAAGAGACAGCACCATTGATAAAATTTGCTTTACTACGGATTTATTTATCTGCATGGCACTGTCTCCTTAATCTTTACTATTGTCAATAATCTTTGGTCCATCAATGTATTTGCCATATACAAAATACCTTGTGGGAGTGAAACCTATGCGATGAAACGGATAACAAGTATATAAAATAATGTTTTCATCGGTGCGAGAGAAATCGTAAGCCGTTTCGTCAGTGGCTTCTTTTACCTGCATATCCGTAATTTCATAATGGTACTCCCCATAATAGGTCTTTACCGTGATAATGCTGCCTAATGTTGCATCGCCTAATTCGTAAAAGGCAGTCATGGAATGTCCTGCAAGTAAAATCGTTTTGTCAAAGCCCGGCAGCCACGCACCCATATAAGTGCCTACTCCTGCGTTAAGCTCTTTGTTAGAGTCGCCCCACAACAAATCGGCTTTCAGCGTAGTACCCTCAATTGTTACCTCACCGTAGTGTGCGCCCACCTCGGGATAGGTAAATTCAGAAAGCAGTATGCCATCCTTATTGTTTTCAAGTGCCGAATCCAGCCCTTGAAACATGCTTGGGGGTATTGTATCGCGCTGCTTTTCTTCGCTTAAAAACAAGTTAAACAGGTCTACCACCGGCATAACAGTCTGCGCGAGAGACAGATACAAAATGAGAGCAAGTATTATTGAAAAAGCAACTGGGACGAGCACAAAGCCCGCCCAGTTGCTGCGCCGTTTTTGTTTTACGCGAAACGCCATTATTCGGCTAAACCAAGCTTACGTGTTACAACAACGCCTGCGCCAAGCACTGCGATAACAGATAAAGCTAAAATTGTTACACCGGTCATATCAAGATCTGCGCCTGTTTTCTTGATAACGCTCGGTGCTGGATCTGGGTTTGGTGTCTCTGCATTGAGTATTTTTGCAACTGGAGAACCTGTTACCGAAGATGCAGCAGCAATAGCAACAACTGCACTACCGGTGATTTTGTTGCCACTTACGGAAAGGCTTGCAACTGAAACAGTTACGCCGGCAGGTGCAAGAACCGCATTAACTGCGGTTTCAGCAGCTTTTAAATCCGCAACGGTAAGTGTGCCTGCAACTTTTTTGTTAAGTGTAGGCGCTGTAGCGGTTTTAACCTGAACAACGTCAACTTTTGCAACAGCAGCGTCTGTCATTGCGTCAATAGATGCTTCAGCCTCAGCTACTTCAGCAGACGAAATAGTATATTTTGACGCATTATCGGCAATCAACTTTTTCATTTCGTCTTTTGTGTAACCTGTTGCCTTTACTGCAAAGGCAGATACGGACATAGCCGCAGCTATCGCTAGGACAAGTACGGTGGACATGAATTTTTTCATAGGAATATATTCCTCCTTAATTAATATATACACAAAGCGGGCGCCCGCTTTATATATCGGTTAAAAGACAAAACCGAAAAGTTTTTTCGGCTCTGTCGGCGCGTCTGGCGAAATTTCGTCGCCATCGAAAATACGTGCTGCCGTATCCATCAGCATATCTGCACAGGCATCGCCCACTTTTTTGCGAACTACAGCCATGGCAGGGCCAAGCAATGGAGGCCTTTTTGCAATGGAATGTGTATCGGACGACAACACATGCACCATATTATGCTTTAAGTAGGTTAATACCTGCTTCGCGCTATGCTTTATAATCGTGCTTGCGTTCGCCTGCGCAAGTGCGCCCTCGCATATTAGCTTGTAAAGCTTGTCCGGTGCTTCGCTGAAGTATTCGTAGCGTTCCACATGGGCTAAAATTGGCGTAATGCCCTCCATGCGAATATTGTAAAGGACGTCTTGCGTCCATTGGCGATAATAATTTCCCGGTAGTTCTACCAACATATAGTCGGTACCCTCAATGCAAAGGCTTTTCAAATCAGCTTCTAAAAGCTTGGGGGTTAAGTAAACTTCGGCTGCGCATTTGTACTGTGGCAGTTCAAAGCCCTTGGCTGTAGCGGCGTCAAGCAAAAGATCAAGTGCCGCGCCGCGCCTTTGTAAAAAATCCTGCAAGGGTATCTGGTCAATATTAAAATGAGGCGTAAAAACAAGCTTGTCTATATTTTGCGAAAGTTCCATTGAAATCAGTTCAAGCGAATCTACCACGTTTTTTGCGCCATCGTCTATCCCGGGAAGTATATGGCAATGCAAATCAATCATATTGGCTCCTTGCCTAGCAAAATATTTATGTGCCGCTTAAATTACGACTGGTAATCGTAGTAGTAATAGTATCCACTGTTTTTACCCGATTTTGCAGTATTAAAATCATTCAGTACAACGCCAAGAATATTGGCGTTTACGCCTTCAAGGCTTTTTTTCGCAAGCTTAACTTGATCTATAGTGGCTAAGTTTTGACGTACCACTAGCAACACACCGTCTGCAAATTGCGAAAGCACAGCACTGTCGGTTACCACCGAAACAGGCGGAGTATCAAAAACTATGTAATCAAAGCGAGTTTCAAGCTCTGCGATAAGCTCTTTCATTTTTTGGCTACCTAAAAGCTCCGCAGGGTTAGGCGGAATTGCGCCTGCCACCAAAACACTGATTTTTATATCTCTGAAAAATACAATGCTATCGTCTATTTTGCTCTCTCCGCTTAATATACCGGTGACACCCTTAGAAGATACTTTATTTAGCTTTAAGTATTTGTGTAAAATAGGCTTGCGCAAATCGCAGTCTACAATAAGCACCTTGCTGCCGGTTTCAGCCAACGTTACCGCAAGGTTAATAGCAACGCTACTTTTGCCCTCATGGGGTATTGCGCTGGTAATAATTAGCTTTTTAAGGCTGGAATTAACCGAAACAAAATTTAAGTTTGTACGCAAGGCCTTAAATGCTTCTACATATGAAAAAGGCGCCGATTTTGAAACAAGCTGTAATTTGCGCGTGGATACCGGTTTTTCGTTCTTTTTTATTTTCATATCGAAATGCCCTTTCATTCTTCTATTTCAATGCGCGGAATAACACCAAGCACTGTAAGTCCTAAGTGTTTTTGAATGTCCACGTCGTCTGAAATGGTGTTGTTGAGCATTTCTTTCATCATTATAAATCCAACGCTTGCCACAAGACCGAACATGCCAGCAATAAGCGTGTTCATAGCTTTTTTAGGTGAAACAGGTTTTTTCTGTGCGCGTGGAGCGGATATAACCTCCACTGAACCTGCTTTAATGGTGTTTACAATCATGTCGGGAGCAAGAGTAACAATTTCCTGTACTATAGCCTCTGCGATTTTAGCGTCCGGGTGGCGCACCGTAATGCGAAGCACCTGGGTGGAATCAACGCCCACAACATCTACAATTTTCGCTAGACTTTCAGCGGTTACGTTCTCCATACCTTCAACAGTGTTAAGCTTCAAGTTTTTTATCACCCTGTCGAGCACAGTGTCGCTTTTTAGGATAATGATAGACGGCCCCACAAGCTGTTTTGCCGAGTTAATTTGCTCGTACGTGATAATAGCACTTTGGTTGGCGCCATTATTTACAATAAGGTCGGCTTTTGCTTCGTATTGAGGAGTTATTAAAAAAATCGTAATTAAAAGCCCTGCCGCCGCACAGCCAAGTACTGATAAAATTATCTTTATAAAATTATCTTTGATTAAATAAAATATTTCGCGAAGGTCTATAGTTTCATATTCTTGTTCCACATGCTGTCCTCACTGTTGCTTAAAATTTGTAAAATTTTGCAAATAAAATATTGTATTACTGACGAAAAGATACATCTGCTGAAGAAAACACCACCAAACGTATCATATAAATAATTATTCTGTAATTCAACCCTTTTATTTATACTTCGTAATGTAGAATAGCACGAAATATGTAAAAAGTCAACTCAGATCGCACTATTTACCTGCTTTTTTGCATTTATTGCATTTGTCTTTACATTTATAAAAATAAAATATAAGCACAATTGCTTTAAATGACATTTTGCAAAAAATGAATAATTATAAAAAATTTTCATTGAAAATCGATTAAGTAAAGTCTTTTCATCTGGTGGTTTTTGTTTTTATAATATTAAAAACAAAAAAACAACCTTGCCGATTAAATAACAAAGTTATTCTGATGCGAGATTAACGAAATTTGCGAAACGGACGGGTTGTTTTGCTTGTGGAATGGGTGCTCATAATCTTGTTTTGATTAATTCGGCAGCTTGTGATGGTGTAATATTGCTTACGTCAATTTTTTCTGTATCTAACATATTGTAATTGTTTATCCGAGCAACACTTCTTTCGATAACGTCTGCCAGCCTTATTTCACTGTCAATATCGAGCTTTATTCTTTTTACTAATGAACATTTATCTGCAATTAGAGAAAACGATTTTATCAAACAATCGTTAGTATCGAGTGAGGATAAAATGGAATCAATGATACTTTGTTCGTGCATTACACAACAAAAAATAATGTATTCATATTGAGAACACTTTAAAAATTGGTTTAACTGAAAACAGATATTTTTCATAACCATAGCTTTCGTTTCTTCGTTAACAACGAAAGGCTGCATATCCCAACACCAATCTCCATCAAGAAAAACATTACAAGGCAATATTTTTTGTAATTCTCTGCAAGTAGTAGTTTTTCCAACACCCATTGTGCCACTTATCAGAATTAATGTTTTCAATTATTTCACCTCCAATTATATAAAATGAACCTCTTAAATCAATAATCCGAACCCTTTCACCAACGGCGAAGGGTTCGGATTATCATGTTATGGTGCGGGCGGGGAGACTTGAACTCCCATGAAATTACTTTCACTAGCACCTGAAGCTAGCGCGTCTGCCAATTCCGCCACGTCCGCAAAACTTTTCTCTTAATTTTAACTCAAATTATTTATTTTGTCAAGCCTAAAATCTTGTAAAATTCATATTATGGGAAAACTAAGGCATATTATTTGTTGACTAGTATTATGTTTTGTGCTATACTTTTAACATAAATATATAAACTTATGGTTATTTTTAATATATAGGAGGGCGTATGAACAAGAAAAATTTTTTCTCCGATAAAACTAAAGGGATGGCAATTCTGTATATGGTTATGGTTGGATTTGTTTTGCTATGTATGGTTACTCAAATTTGGCTCGGTGAGTTTGAAAATGTATTTACTTGTGTGCTGACACTTTTTTTGTTTTTAATACCTACTATTGCTAATCGAACCTTTAAAATTACACTGCCTCATACTTTAGAAGTTATTATTGTATTTTTTATATTTTCTGCTGAAATACTTGGCGAAATTAATGCGTTTTATGAAAAGATTTCATGGTGGGATAGTATGCTTCACGCTATGAATGGCTTTTTAATGGCAGGTGTTGGATTTTCTATGGTTGATATTTTAAATCAGAGCGATAGAGTAAAAATGTCTTTATCACCTATTTTTGTAGTAATTGTAGCGTTTTGCTTTTCTATGA
>JAVWZM010000060.1:0-14072 GCA_036661035.1 Oscillospiraceae bacterium | reverse complement strand
CAAGTTGCATACAGCAAAGATGGGACTTTTAGTAGGATAATCAAAAGTAAAATTGCTGTAAACAGACGTTTTAAGGGGTGGGAAGTATGAAGCAGGGCTTTGACAATTCAATTTACATTGAAAAGCAGAAAAAACACATTCTAGAGCGCATCGAGCAATTTAAAGGAAAGCTTTATCTTGAATTTGGAGGTAAGCTTTTCGACGATTATCACGCCGCGCGTGTACTGCCCGGCTTTGATGTAAACGGGAAAATACGCCTTTTATATGAGCTGCGCGAGCAAACGGAGATTATCTTTTGCGTATCTGCAGGCGATATTGAAAAAACTAAGGTGCGTGCAGACCTTGGCATAAGCTACGATATGGAAGTACTGCGCTTAATAGACGATATTACCCATATGGATATTTCAGTAAACAGCGTTGTTATCACCCAGTATACAGGCCAATCTGCCGCTGATGCCTTTGCCGCAAAGCTTACAATGCGCGGCGTTAAAAACTACATTCATAAGCCCATTAAAGGCTACCCCACAAATATAGAATTTATTTGCTCCGATGAGGGCTATGGCTCCAACTCTTTTATAGAAACCACAAAGCCGCTTGTTGTGGTTACAGCCCCGGGCCCCGGCTCCGGCAAGCTTGCCACCTGCCTTTCGCAAATTTACCACGAAACGCGCAAGGGCAACTTGGCAGGCTACGCCAAGTTTGAAACCTTCCCTATTTGGAATTTGCCCTTAAAGCACCCTGTTAATCTGGCATACGAGGCAGCCACGGCAGATTTGGCAGATGTGAATATGATAGATCCGTTCCACCTTGAGGCATACAATAAAACCACTGTTAATTACAACCGCGATGTGGAGGCGTTTCCCATTGTTCGCACCATGCTTTCGCGCATTACGGGCAAAGCCGAAATATACCGCTCGCCTACCGATATGGGCGTAAACATGGCAGGCTATGCTATTTCCGACGACGAGGTATGCCGCGAGGCTGCAAGCCAAGAGATTATCCGCCGATATTACAAGGCTCTTTGCGACCATAAGCAGGGCAAGGGCGCCGAGGGTGCCGTGGATAAAATAGCCATGATTATGCAGCAGCTATCTCTGCGCCCCGAGGATAGGCCTGTTGTAACACCTGCTATCAACAAGGCGGAAACCGCCGGCGTATCTGCCGCTGCGCTGATGCTGCCCGATGGGCGCATTGTTACAGGCAAGGCGTCCAGCCTTATGAGCGCGTCCTCCTCTTGCGTATTAAACGCCATAAAGATGCTTGCCGATATAAACGACAAGCTTACCCTTATCAGCCCCATAATATTAGAGCCTATATTAAAGCTTAAAATAGATATTCTCGGCAGCCGTTCAAGCGTGTTAAAGGTAGATGATGTGCTTGCCGCATTATCCATTACCGCCGCCACCAACGCCATGACGAAAATAGCCATGGACATGCTGCCAAAGCTGCGCGACTGCGAAATGCACTCCACTGTAATGCTGCATTCGGGCGACGAGGGTACCCTGCGCAAGCTTGGTGTGCGCTTAACCTGCGAGGCTGAATATCCCAGCAAGGATTTATATTTCTGATTTTGCAATAGCTGCGTAATTGTGAATATAACAGGTTGCTGCTTGGCTTAATAATTAGCTTGTGATTAGCCT
Source organism: Oscillospiraceae bacterium (assembly GCA_036661035.1). GTDB lineage: Bacteria > Bacillota > Clostridia > Oscillospirales > Ruminococcaceae > JAGPHI01. Next base: position 12,432 of record JAVWZM010000060.1, on the reverse strand, counting down.
AAGCACAAGCTTAATGACTAGCTTGTGCTTGGCTTATACTAAAGTGCTAATGTTAAGTGCTGTTTATGCTTAAATAAAATATAAAATAAAGCTGTTCCCCAATAAGCCGCTATCGTCGGCTTATGGGGAACAGCTTTTTCGGGTTAACCCTATAGCAGCAAGATGTCCACAAAGCTATTTATCTTGCTTTTTGCAATATTGCTTATAAAACGCATTAACGTGTTCTTCCAATATTTTGAGCGATGCCTTACGATATTCTTTGTCTGTATCGCCGCGGCATAATAAAAAAAACACAGGGGAATAAAATTCCAACGCCAAAAACTGCGCATCGGCATAGGGAATAATGCCACGGGCTAAAAGCACATTGAAAATATTTGCATAATATGCAATAGGCATATCAAAAAATTGAGATTTGAATATTTCTGCCGCCTTTGGGCTTTTGTATTGCTCTAAGGTTAGCATGCGCCTAAATGCCGCCACGCTTTCGTCTTGCAAAAAATACATGTACAGCCCTGTACACATCCATGTAAGCTCCTCACCTGTTATGATACTGCCCTCGTGAGGATTGTCGTTTTTATCCGCAAGGCCTGCCATGGCAAGCTTAATGCTTTCGTTCATTTGCAGCAAGATTGCGTCGAATATCGCCTGTTTAGACTGAAAATGCTTATATAACGAGCTTTCCTTTACGCCCACAGCCGCGGCAATATTGCGCATAGACACGCCGCTAAATCCATCGCAAGAGAAAAGCTGCAACGAATAATCCAATATGCGCTGTTTGGTTTTAACGCTTTCGATAAATTCCACCTCATTATTATATTGATTTTAGAGAAGTGCAAAGCCTATAAGGGCGGAACGGTCAAAACCGTTACCTACAATAAAATTGTATTAAATAAAATTATTAACCACCAAAAACCTACGTTTTGCACTTTTCTATATTGATTTTCAAATAATATTACATCAGCGGCGCGATAAACCTAAGGGCTATTTGCATGATGCGCTTATGGATTGGCGTTTTTTTGGTATCTTCTAATGAAACCTCTCGGCTTTGCGACATAGTAAGGCGCAAATCCTCGCAAACATCTGTTGCCATATGCCCACCGTAAAATGCACAGCAATTTTCAAAATGCAGATATAGGCTGCGATAATCCATGTTTGCACTGCCCACTATTGCCACCTTGTCGTCGCTTACATACATCTTTGCATGGATAAAGCCCGGCTGATATTCAAATATGCGCACGCCTGCTTTAATAAGGGCAGGATAATAGCTTTGGGTAACGTAATACACGTACCATTTATCGGGTACGCCCGGCGTGATAAGCCGCACATCTATACCGCTTTTAGCCGCAAGGCACAAGGCAGTAAGCATTTCGTTGTCTATTACAAGATAGGGTGTGGCGATATACACATAGTCCTGCGCGCGCTGTAAAACATTGAGATAAGTGTATTCCGATACTGTTTCGTTGTCTATAGGCGAATCGCAATAGGGCTGCACATAGCCGTCTGCCTCAAAGGAGGTTTTGGGTATGTACTGGGTGTATTTAGTTTGAGATTTTGTGATAAAATCCCACATTTTCAAGAAAGTAACCGTAAGGGAATACACGCCGGGGCCTTTCAGCATAAGGGCGGTGTCTTTCCATTTGCCATAGGGGTTGGTGGCGTTGATATATTCGTCGGCAAAGTTTACTCCCCCCGTAAAGCCCACCTCACCGTCTATTACGGTAATTTTGCGGTGGTCGCGGTGGTTGAGCATTGAATAATCCGAGGGCCTTACAGAAAAGCGCAACGGGTTAAATATCTCGCATTTAATGCCAAGCTTGCGCAGCTTGTCCTCATATCTGTCGGGCAAGGTAACAATGCAGCCGAAGCTGTCGTATATTATGCGCACATCTACGCCCTGTGCCGCTTTGCTTGTAAGCAGCTCCAGAGTTTTGTCCCACATTATGCCGTCCTCTATAATGAAATATTCCATGAAAATAGATTTTTCCGCCTTACCGACCTCTTGTAAAAATCTTTCAAAAAACACTTCGCCCCATGGCAGATACTCGCTTTGAGTATTGGGATAAAGTGGCGCAGATGCCACTGTGGAAAGATAATGTGTGCAGCGCGCAAAGGATTTGTCCGTATTTTCGGTTTCGGCCGACACCTCGCCGCTATTTATCATAGCCGCAGATACGTTTTGTTCGATTTTTGCCAATTGCTTAGCTTTTTTCGGGTTGATACCGCGGGAGCCAAACAATATGTAAAACAGCACTCCCGAAAAAGGCAATGCTACAACAAGTAATATCCATGTAATTTTATACGCAGGGTTGATATCGTCCTTCTCCGCCACACCCACAACAATTAAAACCGCAAGAATATTGAAAATGGTGTAAGTATAAGCGCCTATTTTGCTGAAAAACATTACCAATACGGTAAATACAGCCAGCTGCACCAGTGCCATTAATCCAAAGAAAAACGTACGTGAAAAAATGAACCTCCAAACCCTTTTCAAATAAAACGCCCCCCCACTTTATAATGATTAATTATTAGCGCAAAGCAATATTTTGTTTTGCACGTTGCTTGCAGATGTTTTGCCTTATGCCGCATCTTGCATGCTTATTTATGCGCTATGCCCCTGTAACCGTAACGCTTAAAACCGTTACCGGCTCTTTTGGTGCTTCGCCGTTTACTTCTACATTGGCTATTTTGTCCACAATATCCATGCCCTCGTACACCTGCCCAAACACGGTGTATTCGCCGTCCATATATGGCGCGCCGCCTGCCTTGGCATATGTTTTCACCACGTCCTCGCCCACGCCGTTTGCCGCAAGCTTTTCCTGCATAGCCTTATCCACCGAGCCTTGCGGAGTTTGCACTATAAAAAACTGGCTGGTGTTGCTGTTTCTGTCGTTTGGTATGCGCGCGTAGGAAAGGGCGCCCGAATAGTGGTGCAGCTTATCCGACACCTCTACCGCAAAGGGAGTGCCGTTCCATATAGTTGTGCCGCCTGTGCCTGTGGCGGTATCGTCGCCGCCCTGTATTACAAAATCCTTTACCACACGATGAAAGGTTGTGTTATTATAATATCCTTTTTGTGCCAGCCCCACAAAGTTTTCCACGCCCTGAGGCGCCTCGTCTTTATACAGCACTGCCTTTATATCGCCGAGAGATGTGGATATCACCACGGTAATATCTGTATCCGCAGGCGGTGTAAACTGCAAGACGGTGCTATCTACCTTGCTGCGCTTTTTGGGTGCGGAGCCGCCTTCCGCCTTATCTGTACACGCTGCCAAGGGCAAGGCTAAAAGAATAATCGCCGATAAAACGGCTAGAATATTTTTACGCATATAAGTGCCTCCAATGCTTTTGCCAAAAAAACATAGCTTTATAGACTTTTGGCATAAAATCGCCCAGCGAGGGAATATATAGCAAATTGTACTTTATTTGAAAGTTTCACACGTCAAAGTAAGCAGCTATATATTATTATTGTACCACAAAACAAAGAAAAAATATTGAATAAAAGATAAACTTAAAACATTTTTTTAAAATATGATTATATCGCTTGACGAACAGCTTAATATTGGATAAAATCTAAGTAGAAACAAATACTAATTTTAAGGAGAACGCAAATGCAGGACAACGACGAGCTGTTAGACGACGACTACACACCCGATATTCTTACGCTTTCCGATGAGGACGGCAAGGAATTTAGCTTTGAGGTAATCGACGCTGCGGATTATAACGACATAAGATATTTGGCAGTAGTGCCTTATTCCGAGGGCGGTAGCCTTGAGGAAGATGCCGAGCTTGTAATTATGCGCGTTGGCGAAGACGACGGCGAGGAATACCTTGACGTGGTCGAAGACGATGACGAGCTAGACGAAATTGCCACCATGTTTGCAGAGCGTCTTTCAGATGTTTACGATATCGACACAGGCGATATTCTGCAATAATAATATAGCAGCTTTCCTTAGCATGTAGATGCTTTAAGAAGAGCGCAGTTTGCTATATATTCCCTCTCGGAGCAATTTTATGCGCAATAGCAATATGTGCGCACATTGCCATATCAGCACATCTTTGCGCACAAACGCGCGTATATCCTGCCTTGTTCGATTTGTTGCAGCCTTATATAATCCTACTAATCATTCACCGGGAGCCCGTATGTCGATATGCGAACTGCAGACCTCCCACCGCGGCCTCTGTGCTGTGGCGGATGTAGGGAGCGCAAAACATATTGCAGGGCACCCACCTACCATTTGGGTAGGTTTTGATTGGCTGCAGACGGCAAGGCGGGTTTATTTTACAATTGAAAAGAGCTGCTTTTAAAAAAGCAGCTCTTTTTGTTTGTTCTAAAAGGCTCTTTGTCAAATGTTGGGATAGCCACCCCTAAAACAAGTGTTCTTTGTCAATTGTTTAGGTAGCCCCCATAAAATAAGGACTACTTATCACATGTTGAGGTAGCCGCCCCTAAAACAAAAATTGCGCCAAGGTGTTCTATGCCGAGAATACCTTGGCATTTTATTATAACGGCATAAATTTACGCAGCATATTGCTTTAATACCCAAGGCTCTCCGCTACCAATATTACCTTTATTCTGCCCTGCGGCCTACAATTGCGCTGCACTGTCATGGTGCAGCAGATGCATGACGGCGAATGGCAATCCTCGCATTTGCCCGTTACAGCGCAAGGGGTTTTGCAGCCAAGGCGCATGGCGTTTGCCGGCGCCGCCACTTCTTTAATGCGCCTTATGGCATCGTCCTGATTTTTAACGATTTTATTTGCGCCCACAAGCAAAATGACATTGGAAGGGCCAAAGGTAATTGCCGCCACACGGTTTGCGTTGCCGTCCATGTTCACTATTTCGCCGTTTTCGGTAACTGCGTTTGCGCTTGAAAAATAGTAATCTGCCGAAAAGGTATCGCGGTACACCTTGCCTATTTCCTCCGCCGTAATGCCCTCCCTTGCGCGGTCGAGATATTGATATTTTCCGCTTTGCAAAAGCGCGGTTACACCTGCCTGTGAAAGCGACATGCTGCCTCCGCAGGCGCATATGGCATTTTGAGGAACAAGGCTTTCAATTAAGCTTAATGCGTCCTTTGCCGTATCTGTGCAATATGTGGTAAAGCCTGCCTTTTCTAAAGCAGCGGCTGTGCGCTCTATGCGCTTTTTGTCAAGATTGAATAAATTTTTGTCCATTTTAAGTACTCCTTTTATTAACAGATTGTTTAAAATATAATAAGTGCTATAGTGTATAATGTATGAGTTTGCTAAAAGAATTGCAATAGGTTAATTTATTATAAACGTCAACTACAAAATCAAAGGAAGCATTATCTATGAATAAAAAACCAAATACAAGCAAATTTCAAAGCACGGACTTATCCTTTGCCGCCGATAACAATATTTACAAAATTGTTTGGGTGTTTTTTATCTGCTGCATTGTAGGGCATATGGCGGAAATGGTTTTCGCCTTTATCAAAAACGGCGAATGGGTAAACCGCCAAGGGCTTATATACGGGCCGTTTAATCAAATTTACGGCTTGGGCGCAGTGCTATTTACCCTTACGCTTTACCGCCTGCGCAACGCAAACGCCGTGATAATATTTGCGGCAAGCGCCGTGGTTGGCGCGGCGTTTGAATGGCTTTGCAGCTTTGCGCAAGAGCTGGCGTTTGGCAGCGTTTCTTGGGAATACAGCAATACACCTTTTAATCTGGGCGGACGCACCAATGTGTTTTTCGCCGTGTGCTGGGGCATTATGGGGCTGATATTTATCCGCAATTTCTACCCGTTTTTAAGCGATATTATAGAAAAAATACCAAACGCCATCGGCAAGCCCCTTACAATTGTTATTGCTATATTTATGGTTTTCGATATGGGCATCAGCGCCGTGGCAGTCGCAAGGCAAAACGGCCGTACAAACGGCATGCCCCTGCTGCAAACTTTATAGAAACTTTTCTCGATAGCCACTATACAGACGAATATCTTGCAAAGGTGTACCCAAGCATGAAATTTGTGCAAACAGAGGGTACATTCGTAAAATAATTTGCCGTTTTATAAAATACCGTTTGTATTTTAGATGTGCATTATACTAATGGTATTTTATTTTATCTGCCCTTTTCTTTGAAAACATTACATAAATCCGTTAATATATCCTCGGGCAACATGCCCTGCATGGAAAGACGAGCGGCGCACAAATCCGCCGCAAGGCCATGCAGATATACTGCGCACAATGCCGCTGTTTCGCCATCTACGCCTTGGGCGCAAATGCCTGTGATAATGCCTGCCAGCACATCACCGCTGCCGCCGCGGGCAAGGCCGGCGTTTCCTGTGGTGTTTTGCCACTCATCGCCCCTTGGGGTGCCAATCAGCGTGTGATGTCCCTTCAGCACTACTATAGTGTTATATTCTTGTGCAAATTTCTTTGCTACGTCCTCACGGTGGGCGTCTATCTCGGCGGAGGTAACGCCAAGCAGCTTTGCCATTTCCCCCGGGTGTGGTGTGATGATTGGCGGTTTATTTGCGGTTTTTAAAATATCAAGCTTGCTTGCAATACTGCCAAGCCCGCCTGCATCTATGATAACCGTGCCCTCGCTTACAGCAAGCGCCGAGGAAACAATATTTGCCGTTTCTTCGCTCTCGTGCATGCCACAGCCTATCAGTGTGGCGTCTGCCGATTTTATGCGCGCGTAAAGCTCCTTTGAGGGCAATGGCAAAAACGTCGCCTCTAAAATGCGCGATGCTACAGACGCTATCACCGTTTCCGCCGCCGCCAGGGTTACAAGCCCTGCGCCCACACGCAGCGCACCCAGAACCGCAAGTGCCGCCGCGCCGCGATATTCCTCACAGCCTGCAACCACCATTGCCTTGCCATAGCTGCCCTTGTGTGTATTAGCCGCGCGTATGGGTATTGCAGCCCACACCTCGGCAGAATTAATATATTTCATATTAGCACAACCTATCTTGTTGAAATTAAAAATATGTATGCTTCTTTGCCGTATGATTAGCCAGCGGGCGCAGAGAGCCACCGCCCCCTACAGAGTGGGTGCAAAATAGTCGCCTTGTGAGCGCAAAGTGCTTTAACGCGAGGCGGTATAATAATCACTATAATTGAATTATACCACAAATTAATCTTACCTAATATATTATGGTTCTAAATAAGTTTTAATTGTACACATACATATTTTATTTCGTAAATACTGTGATTTTTGCCGTAAAAACATAATAAAAACCGTAAACCTGTAGAAAAACGCGTTTTCCTATTGTATTTTTAATTGGAATGACGTATTTTATATGTATAGCAATTAAAATTGTAGCAAAAGCATCTGTCGGCAGATGTATTGCTGATTTTTTAAATTGAGTGGGGGTAACTCTTATCAAAGACATTAAACAAACTGAAATTTTGCTGGAATCCGGCACAAACGAGCTGGAGATAATGGAATTTACATTAAACGGTGAGCTTTTTGGCATAAACGTTGCAAAGGTTCGTGAAATTATGATGCGTCAGCCTGTAAAGGTAATGCAAAAATCTCACGCGGACGTTGAGGGCATATTTAAGCCCCGTGATGAAGTGATTACTGTTATCGACCTCGCTAAATATCTTGACATGAAGCCGTCTGAAAACCCCGATTACGACATTTTTATCGTTACCAGCTTTAATAATTTAAACTTTGCCTTTCACGTACACACTGTGGAGGGTATCGACCGCATTTCGTGGACTAATATGCAAAAGCCCGACAGAATTATATATGGCGGCGACGAGGGCGTGGCAACAGGCATTGCCGAATTTGAGGGCAGGCTGATAACAATATTGGATTTTGAAAAAATTGTTGCGGAAATAAGCCCCGAAACCGGAATACAGTATTCCGACCTAGACACTCTCGGTGAGCGCAAGCGCAGCGACAAGACCATTCTTATTGCAGAGGACTCTATGCTGCTTTCGCGCATGATAATAGAAGCTTTGCACCGTTCGGGATATGTAAACACCGTGAAAACCGATAACGGTCAAGAGGCATGGGATTATTTAAACGAGGCGAAAATCTCGGGCGATCCCATAAAAGAGCATGTAGCCTTATTGGTTACCGATATAGAAATGCCGCAGATGGACGGGCATCGCCTTACAAAGCTTGTTAAAAGCGACAATATCCTTAAAGAAATTCCCGTTATTTTATTTTCTTCCCTTATCAACGAGGAAATGCGCGTTAAAGGCAAGGACCTTGGCGCAGACGCACAAATATCAAAGCCTGAAATTGCAAATCTTGTCACTTTGATAGACAGGCTTACAGGCAGCAACAAATAAAAGCATTAGCGCGTATCTTTTCTAATATTTTACAGAAAATGCAAATATATATAACAAAACAGGAACCGTAAAGGTTCCTGTTTTTTATATGTTTTTAAAAGCTTTTTTGCAAGGTTTCGACGCTTTATCACAAAACCGAATATAATATGCTGTACAGGGTAATGATAATAAGCCTATCAAAAATAATTTGTAATTAAAAATTAGTTTTGGAATGGATCTGCAATATCAAAGCGGTCGCGGCTGCCTGTGCAAATTTCTCCGCGCAAACGAGCGCCTTCGTCTATTATCAGCGAGCCAACGGTAACGTTGCCCAAAAGCACGGTATCTGCAAAGAAATGAGCAAGACCGTCCACTGTTAAATTGCCCTTAACTTGGCCGTCAAAATGCGCCTCGCTGGCTTTAAGGTCGCCCATTACAACGCTTGCGCCGTCCATTTGCAATATGCCTGTCGCCGCCACATTTCCTTTTACGGCAGAGCTGGTGATAACCATATCATTGCCGCCCACGTTACCCATAACGCGTCCGCCAATTTGCACATTGCCGATAGTTTCCACATTACCCTTTATTTCGCCAAAGAGGTTAATATCGCCCTTGGAATGTATTTCGCCCACTACCACTGTACCCTTTGCGATAGTAGTTACACCAGCCGGCTCCTCGTATGTGGCAAAGCTATCGCCTGCCCCACTGCTGCGCGGCGGCACTTCGTCATCAATATGCGATGTTGAAAAGCCCCCAAACGCTGTTTTGCCTGTGCTTTGAGCAGGTGCCGCATCTTGCACCGGGGCTACCGGGCGTGAGCCGCCAAACATAGGCGCAGCCTTGTCGGGCTGTGGTATGGCGTCTGTATTAGGTGTCGCGTTTTCAGAGCCGTTAAGCAGCTCTTTAAAAGCTTGCGCGAAATTATCTTTTGCACTCATTGGAAATCCTCCTAGACAAAATTAACATTATTTTCGATAATTGAAAGTAACCGGTCTTACATCGCTTGTGATCGGCGCAAAGGTGTACCCTTGTGCCTGCAAACCCTCTATTATATCGGGCAATGCGCTGACTGTGTTTTCCGTATCCAGACGGTCATGCATTAAAATGATGCTTCTGTTTTGCTTTTCGCTGCCTTTAAGCACATTGGCAATAATATCTTGACGCGTAATGCCAAGAGATACATCGCCGCTTGATACGTTCCAGTCATAATACGGAAAACCGCGTCTTGTCATTTCTGATATTATTTCCTCGTATAAATAGCTGTTATAAGAATTTACGCTGCCACCCGGAAATCGGAATATTTCAGGAAAAACACCTGTGGTTTTGTAAATAAATGTATGCATTTTTTCGAAATCCGCCAGATAAGCGTCTACCGATGCATAAATGGCATCGTATTTATGGGAATAGCTGTGTACCCCTATTGTATGCCCTGCATCAATAATTGCTTTTAAATAATCGGGATGTGCTTCACTGGACGGCCCTGTAACAAAAAATGTAGCTTTAATTTTGTATTTATCCAAAATTTCAAGCACTCGCAGGGTGTTCGCCGAGGGGCCATCGTCAAAGGTGAGGTATGCCACTCTGTCATCGGTTTTTTTGATAGACGGTATCTCGCTGTAAAGATTGGCATAAAGCGTTTGATACTCGAAGCTTGGAGCCGATGATGAATTTGCGTATGTATCCTGTATGTTGTCGGCAATGGGCTGCGAAAGCCTTTCGCCTGAGGTAAGCCGCAAGAGGGATTCCTGCGTGGTAAGCATAGCTTGCATGCGGTTTTGCTCTTGAGCAAGCTCGTTTATTCCGCGAGAAAGCGTGACGCTGCGTACACCGAAAACGATGCTCAGCACCAAGGGAATTATTATCATCAAAGCTATCGCCGATAATATAACTACCTTGAAAAACTTAACTGAACCGATTTTCAAACCAACAAATCTCCTTTTAACGCCACAATATAAATGTATTATAGCACCTTATGAGCAATAGAAAAAGGTTTTCTTTTAAATAATATCAAAAAAAAACAAAAACCGCAAGCAATAGCGGCAAATTTCTATTAAAATGCAAGAATATGGGTTAAAAAGGGGAAACGCCCCATGCTTTTGGCACGGGGCGTCTTGAAGGGGTATTTTTGGTGTGAGGAGGAATCATGTACAGATTAGCGGTTGCGGATCCGCTAGGTCTGTACTTATTATTATATCTATTAATTGAGTCGGAGTTGTTAAAGGCATGTGAATAAAATGTAAATATAAAATTTGCATTTTATATTGCTATGGTAAAATGCCGATTGTTTTGCTATAATAATAAAGCTTAGTTAAACAGACGTTTCTGTGCGCCATTTGCTAATGGCGGCAACTGTAGCCTCAAGATCCACCTTCTTGTCTTGCTCGAACTTGTCTTTTTTAAGATATGCCTTGTAATCCTTCATGGTAAAATGCCCTGTGGAGCGAGGCAGCGCTAAGCTTGCCTTAGGGTTTGTGCAGACGCATATTACTTCTACGGGCACAGATTTAAGCCCTGCCGCAAACAAAGTGTCGCGTATCAGCCTTGCGTCTGCCTGGGCGCGAATAAGTGGGTTTTCAAAAGAAATGCGCTGTGTATTTGTAACTTGCAGCCACATGGCGTCACCGGAGCTGCCATATATTTCGCCGCCAAGTCCAATGCATTTTACACCAAGCACGCCAAAATAGCCCACTACGGCAAAATCCACATCGGCAAATTTGCCGTCTTTGGCAAGATTACATGGGGAAATAAGGGTGTACTCGTGCAGCTTTGCAAAGCCTTTTGCCACGCTAAGCGGCTTTTGCGCTTTGTTTTTAACATCTTTTGTTGAGCTTTTCGCTTTTTTATAAAGCGTATAAATTAAAAAGCCTATGCCAAGGGTTGCAGCAACTGCTGCAAAGAGTATTGCTATAAAAAAACCGTTACCTGCAAAATTCAAAATAAAATCCTCCCAAAAGTGATTAAATTCATTATAGCAAACAAAAACAATAAACTCAATCAGATAGAGCGTTATAAAAGTAAATTTATTTTGAACAAACTAATTTATATATAAATGAAAGAAGAAAAATTATGAAGAAAGAAAAATCCTGCGGCGTTATTTGTTTCGACTTAAAAGAAGAAAACCCTCGTGTTTTGCTGATACGCCACCGCTTTGGCGGCCATTGGGCATTTCCAAAGGGCCATGTGGAAAAAGGCGAAACCGAAACCGACACCGCCTTGCGCGAGGTGCATGAAGAAACAGGCGCAACCGTTAAAATATACAGCGGCTTTCGCGAAATAAGCACATATTCCCCTGCTAAGGGCGTAATTAAAGACGTGATAATGTTTGCAGGCGAGATAACAGGCGGCGTGCTTACCTGCCAGCCCGAGGAGGTAGGCGACATGGCTATATTGCCATTTAACGAGGCTTTGCTTCGCCTTACCTTTACCGCAGACCGAGAGCTTTTGCAAAAATGCATTGAAACATTTTTTACAAAGTAATATTTTTGCAAAAAAACGGCTTGACAAGCAATAAATATTATGGTATTATTTATCTCGCACTTGAAATCCATTGGCATTTTGCCTTGTGGCTTTTGCCCTAATAAATGTTTAGCCTTGCGCCTTGCATTTAGCAATCTTCAAGTGTAGTCAAATAATGTGCGCTAGTAGCTCAGTTGGATAGAGTGTTCGGCTACGAACCGAAAGGTCGGGGGTTCGAATCCCTTCAGGCGCACCATAACAATAGGTCAAAATAGATGCAGGGCTTACAAACCCAGTGTTTATGCGGCCTGACGAGGGTTTTGAATGGTAAATTCAAAACCCTCGTTTTTCATAGATGCACCCTGCTTTTTGAGAAAAAGGCGGGGTATTTCTGTTTTCTGGCCGAAAGGCTACCAAGACAATTGAATAAGCAAGCTCCCCCTGCGGGGCGATTTTGAGGCGGCTGTGTTCTTCGTAACTGAAAAACACAGCCGCTTTTTTATTGTCCTAAACCAAAATGAAAGGACTGATCCCTATGAAAAACGAATTGCAAACCTTGCGATTGTTCAGCCCCCTCTTCCCAATTCTTTACCGGAGAAATGAATGGGGCGGCCTCGAAAACGAGCCAGAGGATTTGACCTCCGAGGAACTGCTGGAATACAAATCCCAAATCCATGACCTCATTCAAAAGGCACAGCTGCCCTGCGAGGAAAAGCACGGACTT
>JAVWZM010000059.1:0-14130 GCA_036661035.1 Oscillospiraceae bacterium | reverse complement strand
AAGTCAAGTTGCGATACAGCAATTTCACTTTTATTGTCCTACTAAAGCCCCCGTCTTTGCTGCATGCAACTTGACAAAAGGTTGTTTACAAAGACAATAATAAGTCAAGTTGCGACAGCACCTATTTCTATATAAGGAGGATACTAAACATGCGTAAAGATACCGAGCAAATGGTAAAGGGCGTAACAATGGGCGTTTTGGCAGGCACCGCCGCCGGTGCGCTGGGCGCTTATGTGGCGCAGAAAAACCCGAAGGAAATTAAGAAAACCATGCATAAGGTGGCACGCACTGCCGAAAAGGCAATTGTAAATGCCGAAAAGATGATGCACTATTAACCGCCTTGTAAAAGCGGAAAACAATGGTGGCGCGCATTCAGCGTGCCCCCATTGTTTTTATTTTACACGTTTTCGCCTTTGTTTTTGCGGTAAGACATATAATTTTCAAGTATCACTGTAGCCGCCACCGCGTCCAATACCTTTTTGCGTTTTTTGCCATAGGTGCCGTTTTCCGACAAAATATTTGCCGCTGTAATAGTAGTGGCTCGCTCGTCCCATGGCTCTACGGGCACATCTACTATAGCTTGCAAAAGCCGTATAAGCTTGCGGCTTTTTTCGGCTCTTGCGCCCTCTGTGCCGTCCATATTTCTTGGCAATCCCACCACTATCATGGCAGCCTCATATTCGCGGCTGGCGTATACTATCTTTTCCACTACCTTGGGCATGCTTGTTTCCTCAATAATGCCAATAGGGCTTGCCAAAAACTCGGTGCGGTCGCACATGGCAAGGCCTGTGCGTGCGTCGCCGTAATCTACTGCCATAATTTTCATATATAATAATCCATTCTGCCGCTTCGCGTCGGCACAAATATTAACAAAAGCCCCATCTTATCATGCGAAGCACAAGGAATGATAGATGATTTTTGCGCATAGGGGCATCTGCAAGCGAAACACACCTATCGCCCTGCGCATCGCCACTTGGGGTTTAACGCAAAAGGGCTTTCGTGCTAAAGCTACATATGCTTTTATTGCTCAATGGGTTTCATTGTAGGAAACAAAAGCACGTCGCGGATAGACGCAGAGTCTGTAAGGAGCATTACAAGCCTGTCAAGGCCAAAGCCAAGGCCGCCTGTAGGCGCAAGGCCGTACTCTAGCGCCGTGATATAATCTTCGTCCACGCAAGCACCGGAATTAGGCTCCTGTGCCTTTTTGATTGCCACTTGCTTTTCAAAACGCGCTCTTTGGTCGATAGGATCATTCAGCTCGCTGAAGGCGTTGCCGAACTCGCACGCATTTATAAAATATTCAAACCGCTCTGTAAAGGCTGGGTTTTCGGGTATGCGCTTTGCAAGAGGGCTATTTTCTACAGGGTAATCGTATATAATGGTGGGCTGAATAAGATTTTCTTCCACAAATGCGTCGAAAAACTCTACAAGCACTGTGCCTTTGCTTGCGTTTTCGGGCACTTTTACGTTCTTTGCCTTTGCGGCGGCACGCGCGTCCTCGTCGCTTGCCCATGCGGAATAGTCCTCGCCGGAATACTTCTGCACTGCCTCTACCATAGTCATGCGCTCCCAGTGGCTCATGTCTATTATTTTGCCTTGATAATGTATCTGTGTGCTGCCGCAAATCTTCACGGCAAGCATTGTGTTCAGCTCCTCTACAAGAGCCATCATGCCCTTGTAGTCTGTATATGCCTGATACAGCTCTATGGTGGTAAATTCGGGGTTGTGCTTTGTGTCCATGCCCTCGTTGCGGAAGATGCGCCCCACTTCGTATACGCGGTCTATGCCGCCCACAATAAGCCTTTTTAGGCATAGCTCTGTTTCTATGCGCAGATACATGTCCATGTCAAGGGTGTTGTGGTGGGTAACAAATGGGCGCGCCGCCGCGCCTATTTCAAGGGGCAAAAGAATAGGCGTATCCACCTCTAAAAAGCCCTTATCGTCTAAATAATTGCGGATTTCTTTTAATATGCGGCTGCGCTTTTTAAATGTATCTTTTACCTCTGGGTTTACTATTAAGTCTACATAACGCTGACGATAGCGCGTTTCTTGGTCTTTAAGGCCGTGAAATTTCTCTGGCAATGGCAAAAGGCTTTTAGACAGCAGCACAAGCTCGCTGCATTTTACGGATATTTCGCCCATATGTGTGCGGAACACCTCGCCCCTAATACCGATAATATCGCCTATATCCGTCTTTTTAAATGCTGCATATTCGTCTTCGCCAAGCATGTCGCGGCGAATATATAGCTGCAAATTTCCGCTTTGGTCGCGTAAATCGGCAAAGCTTGCCTTGCCCATAATGCGTTTAGACATCATGCGCCCTGCCATGCACACTATGCGGCCCGTTTCGCCCTCTGCCGTTTCGGTAAAGCTTTCTTTTACTTCGGCGGCAAAGCTATCTTGCGGATATTTAGTGTTTGCAAATGGGTCCTGCCCTGCGTCTTTCAGCGTTTGCAGCTTATCGCGGCGAATGGCTACAAGCTCGCTATATGCCTCCGCGCTTATTTCTTCTACTGCGTCCTCAAGCTTTTCCTTTACATCTGCTACTATTTCCGTAATTTTTTCGTCCATTATATCCTCCGACAAGTTTATTTAAAAATTGCTAATTTTATCTTTATGTTTTATTGTAACACAAAAACAGGTGCTTTGCGCACCTGTTTTTATAATTATTGCAAAAATAATCAAATTTACATCTTACTGCGGCTTATAACCATAACAGTATAATGTATTTGTGTGCCGTTTGGCAAGGTGATATCCACCTTTTCGTTTGGCTTTTTGCCCATAAGTGCCGCGCCCACAGGGGACTCGTTGCTTATTTTACCATCGGCAGGGTTCGCCTCGGTAGAGCCGGTGATATCGTATTCTTCAATATCTCCGTCCTCGTCTTTAATCTGCACATGGCTGCCTATCATAACAGCGTCGTCTGTTAATTCGTCTTCGTCCAATACACGGGCATACTTTAGGGTTTTCTCAAGCTCGACAATGCGGCTTTCCACAAAGCCCTGTTCGTTTTTAGCTTCATCGTATTCGCTGTTTTCCGACAAATCTCCGTTGCCGCGCGCATCCTTTATCTTTTCTGCAACTTCCTTGCGTTTTACCGTTTTAAGCTCTTCAAGCTCGTCTTCAAGAGTTCTCAGCCCGGCATAAGTCATTACAATTTCTTTGTTCAAAGTAGTTCTCTCCTTTACCGCTACCTCTATCTAAATTAAAGACGAGGTATACAATAGCTTGTATTATATAATAGTTATATATCGCTGTCAAGCATATAAATAACTTTTGGACAAATCGACGAGTTTACGCCCTGTTTCTTTGTCCATACAACCAGTTTATGCACATGTTTTCATTGTAAGAACGATATTTGCAATATAATTATTTACGCAAGCTTTAAAGCACCGGCTATCACAATGGAGGTTGCTATAATATGCATACACAATTAAAAGATAATGCAGAGGCTCTAAAGCCCCCGCATTATCAATGTTTACAGCAAAGCAATTTTTAAGTTTGCCGTGCTGCTTAAATATAATTCCTCTATATGGCTATCATTATTCCTCGTCTTGCTTTGTTACGATATATTTTTTCGCGTCCTCAATTACCTTTGCCTCAAGGTTTGACGGCAATATCTCGTATTTTGTAAATTCAAAGGTATAGCTGCCTCGCCCTTGGGTAAGCTGGCGAAGATACGTGGTAAAATCGTGCATTTCGCTTAAAGGCACCTCAGCCTCCACTATTTGCGCGCCGTCTTCGTCCGGATTCATACCAAGCACACGGCCGCGGCGTTTGGTAACCTCGCCCATAATGTCGCCTGTATTGTCGCCGGGCACATTGGCTTTTAATGTGCCTATAGGCTCCAGTAATGTAGGCCCTGCCTCAGGCAATGCGGTGCGATAGGCTATTTTAGCAGCCATTTTAAACGCCATTTCAGATGAATCTACAGGGTGATAGCTGCCGTCTAGCAAGGTCGCTTTAAGCCCCACTACAGGATACCCTGCCAATACTCCGTGCTGTACGGCCTCTTGCAAACCTTTTTCTACAGCAGGGAAGAAGTTTTTCGGCACAGAGCCGCCAAACACCTTTTCGCAGAACACAAGCTCTGTGCTGTCGCATGGCTCAAACTCTATCCACACGTCGCCAAACTGGCCATGGCCGCCTGTTTGCTTTTTATGACGCCCTTGTGCCTTACATTTTTTGCGAATGGACTCTCTATAAGGTACGCGTGGGTTTGCAAGCTCTATTTCCACGCCGAATTTTGCTTTTAGCTTGGCGCATACCACGTCTAAATGTTGCTCGCCAAGGCCGCCGATAACCTGCTGTACCGTTTCGGAATTAACGGTATAGCTTAATGTGCGATCCTCCTCCATGAGGCGAGAAAGCGCCGACGATATTTTGCTTTCGTCGCCCTTTTGCTTTAGCTTAATTGCCATTTGCAGGCTTGGAATAGGGAACTGCGGCGGCGCAAGGCTTACCACACGCGAGGGCGCGCAAAGGGTATCGCCTGTAAGGGCACCCGGCAGCTTTGTGATAGCACCAATATCGCCTGCTGTGATGCTTGCACAATCTGTTTGCTTTTTGCCCCTTACAAGCAAGATTTTGCCTATGCGCTCTGTGTCGCCTGTGCGCGCGTTTACAAGGGGACTATCCGCCTTTAATTCGCCGGATATCACCTTAATGTAGCTCAATTTGCCCACAAACGGATCTGCCACTGTTTTGAAAACATAGGAGCATAGTGGCGCGTTTGGCACACATTCTATTTCCACATCTGTTCCAAGGCTGTCTTTAGCCACTGTGCCTGCGCCACGGGCGGCACTTGGCAAAAGCTTTTTAATGTAAGTAAGCACTGTGTCTACCGCGGCAAGGGAGGTGGTTGCACCGCAAAGCACAGGAGTAATCGCGCCTGTTTTTACGCCAAGGCGCACGCCCTCGGTAAGCTCCTCTTGGGTAAACGGCTCACCCTCGAAGAATTTCTCCATCAAGGCCTCGTCTGTTTCGGCAACTGCCTCGCCCATGGCGGCTATAAGCCCGTCTAGCCTATGCCCGTAGTTTGGCATGGGCACTTCGTGAGCCTCGCCATTTACATAGCCATAGGCTTTCATGCTGATAAGGTTTACATAAATGCGGCCGCCTGCTTGCTCTACAGGCACTACCACAGGGCAAATGCTCGGGCCGAACTTTGCCTTCAGCTCCTCAAACACCTTGTAAAAATCGGCGTTTTCGGTATCTATTTTAGACACATATATCATGCGGCTTTTGCCGTGTTTTTTGGCTAAATTATAAGCTTTTTCTACGCCTACCTGCAAGCCGTCGCGAGCAGATACTACCATCAAAACGCTCTCTGCCGCGCGTATGCCCTCGTAAAGGCCAAGCTCAAAATCAAACAGCCCCGGTACATCTATTAAATTTATTTTTACACCGTCGTATTCCACAGGCGCCAGCGCCATAGACAGCGATGCCTTACGGCGAATTTCTTCCGGATCGTAATCGCAAATAGTGTTGCCGTCGTCTATACGGCCTAGCCTATCTGTGGCTTTGGTTAAAAATAAAAGCGCCTCGGCAAGGGTAGTTTTACCTGCCCCGCCGTGCCCCGCAATCATAACATTGCGGATATGGTCGTTTGCATAGTTCATAAAATTTACCTTCTTTCCCTCAGTGCTTAAAGCACCTCAGCAACTTATACAAAAATAGTAACACATTTGCGCTCGTTTTTAAAGATATTGTTGTAAAAAAAGCGTAAAATACATGTACAAGATTACTAAAAAAGATTGTACACTTTGCCATAATTGGCTTTTTACGCCTGTTGACAGTGCTTTTTATGGGTTTATAATGTATTATATATAGCTTTGTTCATATTTATATTTTTTAAAAAGGAGCCTAAATATGCCGAAAATTACAAACGACTGGCTTAATGTGCTAGGCGACGAATTTGAAAAGCCTTATTATAAGGAGCTGCGGCGGTTTTTAATAAACGAATACAATAGCTGCACTGTTTATCCAAAGGCAGACGATATTTTTAACGCTTTTCACTACACTCCCCTTTCAAAGGTAAAAGTGGTGCTTCTGGGGCAGGATCCGTATCACAACGAAAACCAAGCCATAGGTGCAAGCTTTGCCGTATCTAAAGAAACAAAGGCTTTGCCCCCGTCCCTTGTAAATATTTATACAGAGCTGCAAAGTGATATCGGCTGCACAATACCAAAAAGCGGATATATTAAAAAATGGGCAGACCAAGGCGTATTGTTGCTGAACACGGTGCTTACCGTGCGCGCGCACGAGGCAAATTCTCATAGAGATAAGGGCTGGGAGCAATTTACCGACGCTGCAATCAAGGCGGTAAACGCGCTTGATAGGCCTGTGGTTTATCTTTTGTGGGGGCGGCCTGCCCAAAGCAAAGAGCCTATGCTCACAAACCCAAAGCAGCTTGTATTAAAAGCCCCTCACCCAAGCCCCTTGTCCGCGTATCGCGGATTTTTCGGTTCCAAGCCCTTTAGCAAAGCAAACGCGTTTTTAGCAGAAAACGGTATAGAGCCTATAGATTGGCAGCTTGACGACATTTAAAGCATAAATACATCGGCATGAATAACCGGCTCTTTGTCTTTTATTTTTGCTACAAAAATACATATTAAAGCAACACGAAAAAGGCTATGCCTGCCGCAAACTCGAGGTTTGCAGCCGACATAGCCTTTAATTGCATCTATATATAATATATTTTATTAATGAATAATATCTTAGATATTGTGTGGATTTACGATATTGCGCCAGTCTAAATCCCCACGCTCAAGGCCGTGGATAAGCACCTCGGCTGTGGCAATATTGGTGGCTATTGGTATGCTGTGCATATCGCAAAGGCGCAACAAATTCATATCATTTGGCTCGTGTGGCTTTGCGTTTAGCGGATCGCGGAAAAACAGCAGCATATCAATTTCGTTGAAAGATATGCGCGCCGCTATTTGTTGATCTCCGCCTTGTGCGCCCGACAAAAAACGCTGAATATTTAAACCTGTTGCCTCCGCAACAAGCTTGCCTGTAGTGCCTGTGGCTATAATGTCGTGTTGGGACAAAATTTTGCTATACGCAATGCAAAACTGCACCATAAGCTCCTTTTTAGAATCGTGTGCGATAATTGCGATATTCATACTTTTCCTCCTGTTTAAAATGCCTATTATAGCATATCATCGTATTATAAGCGGCACATCTTCGCCACAGACACGCGCCGCAATATTCTTAAACGCTTGCTTTGCCTTGGTTCTTTCTTTAAGTGCCGTGCCATTTGCAGCAGCCGACATAATGTCGCTGCTTTGGGGCAGCACGCCTATTAGCTGTGCGCCCACCGTGTCTATACATTCGTCCAAATCTTTAATGCCGTTTTGGATAACGCCGCTTTCCTCTACCTTGTTGATAATAAGGCGCACCTCGGCACGCCCTGCATCAAATAAGGCATCTGCCACAATGCGCCCATCGCGCAAGGTAACAGGATCCGGTGTAAGCACCAAGAGCGCCGTATAGCACACCGCGCTTGCCGCCTCAAAGGGCGCGCCCATTCCTGCCGCTGTATCTATAAGGATAATATCAAATACTTCGCCAAGCTTATTGGTAATGATTTTAAGCGCAGACGTGTCTATAGCCCCACCCGAATAGGGTGCCGATATTACCGAAAGGCCTTTGTAAATCGGGCTTTCTACCACAGCCTTGTCTGCATCGCATCTGCCGCGCATTACGTCCTCTATATCGTAAACCGTTTTGCCGTACACGCCGGCAATTATGTCTACACTGCGCAGCCCCGAATCCAGTTCTATCAGCAATACGCGGTTTCCCCTGGCGGCAAGCTCTGCCCCCAGAAAAACGCATACCGTGCTTTTGCCCGTGCCGCCCTTGCCGGAGGCAATCATTATCACTTTGCTTGCCATCTTTTGCCTCCATAGACTAAACTATCGCCAATATAGTTAAAGTATATCACAAAAAATCGCTATTAACAACATTAATTATTGCATATATTGCGCATTTTTTATTGTAACCTTTTGTTTTTTTACAATGTAATCAGCCGAAAACGGCTAAAATATCATCTTAACAAAATTCCATTTTGTGTAGGCGCCGTGCTTTGATGCTTATCATTATAATACGCGTCGAATATATCGCGCACCACTTCCGAAAGCTGATAGCCGTAGTTGCCGTTTTCCACTATAATGCCTATGGCAAGCTCGGGGTTTTCCACCGGGCCGTACGCCACCATTGCGGCATGAAAAAGCTCCTTACCCGAGGAATTAAACCTGCCGGTCTGCGGTGTACCCGTTTTCATGGCTACGGTGTATTGATAATTCGTTAAAAAACCGCCGCTATGGTTTTGTGCCGTTTGCACCATGCCCTTTTCTATATCGGCAAATGCATTGTTTTTATCCTCGAGGGTGGACGCAATCTCGGGCTTGAAATCTTTTTTGATTGCGCCTGTATTATAATCTCTGGTAGACGAAACCAAATGGGTTTTATACCGCACGCCCTTATTGGCAAGGGTGGACGCATATGTGGCAAGCTGCAAAGGGGTAACAGCCGTTTCCTTTTGCCCTATAGCCGCTTGGCAAGTGTCGCCAAGAGGGTTCCATTCCACATTTAGCCTTTTTGCCGTTTCCTCGCTTGTAAGCCAGCCTTGTTCCTCTGTTACTTCCACGCCCGTCTTTACGCCAAGGCCCATTTTTTGTGCTACTTCATTAAAATTATCAATGCCAACCTGTCGCCCCACATCGTAAAAATACACATTGCAAGATTGCTCCAGCGCCCTGTATATATTGGTAGTGCCATGGGCCGCAAGGTCGTAGCCCGTATATCCGTATGCGCTGTAATAGTCGTATACGCCGCTGCAATTCACCGTGAAATCCTTGGTGATAGTGCCGTCTAAAAGCCCTGTAAGCCCCACAATAGGCTTAAATGTAGAGCCTGGCCGATACAGGCCGCGAAAGGCACGATTAGTAAGTGGCTTTGCCGGATTTTGGGCATATTCGGAATACTTTTCGTTATAATCGTTAAGGTCGTATGATGGCAGATTTGCCGCCGCCAAAATGCCGCCTGTTTTGGTGTCTATCACTACCACCGCGCCGGAATCTGCCTCTTTACCCTCGCCCGGCTTTTTGGTCTGCATTTTTTCTATACAGCGCGCAAGCGATGCCTGCGCCTCTTTTTGCAGCTTAGAATCAAGAGTAAGCATCAGCGTGTCGCCCGGCACAGGCTCTTTGATAAGCTCCGACGCTTTCAGCGTGCCGCTGATAGTTCGTTCTATTTGGCGCATGCCTTTTTTGCCGCGCAAATCGCTTTCAAAGGCTTTTTCAAGCCCACTGTTCCCCTTGATGCTGTTTTGCTCGTAGCCGTCGGCATACAGCTCTTTGCCGTCCGCTTCCCATTCTTCTCTATAAATAGGCCCCACAAGCCCCGTTACATGAGGCAAAATTGTGCCGTCAGGGTAGGTACGTATAGCTTGCTCCACTATTTCCACACCGGGTATACGCAAGCTACGTTCCTTTATGGTGGCAACCGTGGCAGAGGATACATCTATGGCAAAATCGAAATTGGTTTTGCTGGAATATCCGTTTGACTGCATCTGATATCGCAATCCGCCGATTATACGCTGCTGATCCCGAGGCAGTGCCTCCAGCTTAAATTGCTTTACAATGGCGTCCAATACTTGGTCTGCCGTAGCATAGGTGGATAGCTTTACCTCTGTTTTCATGCGCTCTGCATCTTTTGAAATACCTGTTTCTTCGTCTACTCCCGTAAATTCATAGGGTGCTGTTTTGGTGATAGGCGTTTTATCGTTCCATGTTTCCCCATTGGCGCTTAAGATATCCACAAGCTCTAAAAGGGTGTCGTTCAGCTTTTCTTGAGGCATCATAAGATAATTAAGAACTATATTAAAGCCTGCACGGTTTGTGGCAATGGCTCGCCCGTATTTGTCCACTATTTCGCCACGCGCTGCCGTTACGTCAAATTCGTACTTGCGCGTGTTTACAGCCTTGGCAAGATGCTCGTCGCCCTTGATAAGCTGAAAATCCACAAGCCGCATGCAAAATGTGCCAAGCACAAGCACAAGCGCAGCTATTAATAATGTAATGCGTCGCACAAGTGTTTTATCCATAGTTCTCCTTTCGCCAATATGTATTATTCCTCAAAAATAAACGCAGTGTATATTTTCTTCACACATAATAAAATCAGCGGTGAGATAGCCGCCGTGAAGATTGTCATGGGCAAAATCGAGCGTATATAATACGCCAACACGCCACTGTAACCGGGCATGATATATCCAAACAAAAAATCGTAGCCTGTTATAAACAGCATCGACGCCGCCGTCATCAGCATTAAATTGGTGCTGTTTTCCTTTAAAAACAGCTGTGCCAACACCGAAACCACAAAACAGGAAAACATTACGCCTATAGCAAAAAAGCCCATTACACGGCCGCTTAATAAATCCCACACAAGGCCGCCGAAGGCGCCGAAGATAGCGCCAACATATTCGCCCTCAAAAAGCGACACGGAAAGGCAAAGAGGCAAAATAAGCACCGGCTTTACTCCGCCTATTGTTAAAAATCCGGGCATTGTTTGCAAAACGGCAGCAAGAATAAACACCAGCAAATAGCAAAACCATTTTGCAATTAAAAGCGCTCTGCGCCGCCGTATATCCAAGCCCTCACCCCTTTTACTTTGTTGCGTATTTTAAATCACCCTGCGCGCCTTATGTTGAAACGTCACATTTTATTATTGTAAAAATTTACCATTAATATTCAGTGATGACAAACGCCATTGTTAATGTGGATATTTTTGCGTTTGGCTGTATTATCGCTACCATAGATTTACCGCTGATTTCAGGCATTATTTCTTCTATAGCACCCACAATAATGTTTTTAGGAAACACGCCGCCAAGGCCTGTTGTGGTTACAAGGTCGCCCTCGGTTGCCATGGTTTCCCTTGAAAGATTAGTCATTACGCATTTGCCCATTGCCGCGTATTCGGCGTCACCGGTAACTATACCCGTGTCCCGTGTGCTGCTTACTATGGCGGCGGCGTTCAGCGTGGGATCTATAATAGTGATAACCTTGCACCAATTCGGCCCTGCCTCAAGCACTTGCCCCACAAGGCAACCCTCGGAATTTATAACAACATCATATTGTTCAATGCCTGAGCTGCTGCCCACATCAAGAGTAAATGACGAAAACTGCTCCATTGCGTCGCGAGCAATTACACTGCCCGACGCCACCTTGAACTCCGGCTTTTCCTCACGTATTTTGTAAAGGTCTTTGTACTGCTGGTTTTCCATTTGCATTCTGTCGTATTCCACCATTTGCTTTTCCATGTCAGAAACGCGCTTTTTTAAGGTTTCGTTCTGTGCCATTACCTCGTCTATCTGCGCATATTTGGTAACAAGCCCCGAAATACCGCCGGACAACATTGCCGACACACGCTGAAAGGGCACCAGTGCCGCCGCCAAAAGCTCCTGCGGAGCAGCGGAAAGCCTGCCGTTAGCACCTGCATAAGCCATAAAGCCTGCCAAAATAACGACTATACACATAAGTACTTTAAATTTTTTTGACGCAAAAAAATCTCGAAACATACTGCTCTCCTCTGTATGCGCTGTGCCTAAGCCCTATCGCTTTGGCGCATTTATAAAAACAATTAACGGGCAGCGGGCGCAAATGCCCTGAGCTGCCCGTTAAAATAACCGCATTATTTTATCAAGCACAATTTATTTGCAAGCCGCATAGGTATACAAAAAATATGCGCCGATTAGAATTTACGCTCCGCCTCGTCCAACACTTCGCTTAAAAGCTCGATATTGTCAAGCACCATGCCCGTGCCGTTTGCCACGCAATCCAGCGGATATTCGGCAATATGCACATCTATACCTGTTTGGCTTTGCACAAGCTTATCAAGGCCGCTCAGCAGTGCGCCGCCGCCTGTAAGCATAATGCCGTGGTCGATAATGTCGGCAGCAAGCTCAGGTGGTGTGCGCTCCAAGGTTTCTTTAATTGCCTCTATAATGCGCTCCAGCGGCTCTGCCAATGCCTCGCGTACTTCCTCGCTGCGAATTTGTATATTTTTCGGCAAGCCGTCCACAAGGTTACGGCCTTTAATGTCGAGGCTTAATTCCTCGTCCATTTTATATGCAGAGCCTATCTCCACCTTGATAGTTTCGGCTGTGCGCTCGCCAATAAGCAAATTGTATTTGCGCTTGATGTATGCAATGATAGACTGGTCGAACTCGTCGCCGCCCACACGCACGCTTTTAGACGCCACAATGCCGCCCAGCGATATTACAGCTACCTCTGCTGTGCCGCCGCCAATATCCACCACCAAGCTGCCCGAAGGCTCGCTTACAGGTAGCCCTGCGCCTATTGCCGCCGCCATTGGCTCCTCTATAACCATTACCTGCCTTGCGCCTGCCTTGATGCTTGCCTCGCGAACAGCGCGTCTTTCTACCTCTGTAACGCCCGACGGGATACAAATGATTACTCGTGGGCGAATAAACATAGATGAGCCGCATACTTTTTTGATGAAATGCTGCAACATGGCAGCCGTGATATCAAAGTCTGCAATAACGCCGTCTTTAAGAGGACGCACGGCAACTATGCTGCCCGGAGTACGGCCTATCACGTCTTTAGCGGAGTGGCCTACGCTGCGCACCGTATCTGTTTTGGTGTCTACCGCAACCACCGACGGCTCGCGCATTACTATGCCCTTGCCCTTCATATACACAAGCGTATTTGCTGTGCCTAAATCTATACCAATATCCTTATTAAACATATTCTTCACTCATCCTTTTATTTACACAGTATAACATTCGTCAACTGAATTTGAATTTACACCTTCATTTGAACATACTGTATTTATTATAACCTTATTTATTATATTTCACAAGCGCAATTCATTATTTTTCACTATTTTAATATAATGTATATAATTGGATTGCAATGTACAGTTGTAATTGGCGAATATATGCTGTATACTTTCAATATTAGCGGTTTGCCTTGCGTAAACATAAAATGCAAGCCAATATAGACGAATGGAAGTGCTTTTAAAAATGAAATTGCTTTTTAAACAGCGTTTGTTTTCGTGGCTGGACAGCTACGATGTGTACAACGAAAACGAAGAAACACTTTTCACTGTAAAAGGCCGCCTTGCCTTTGGGCATTGCCTTGACATTTATACTGCTGACGGCAACCTTGTAGGTACCGTAAAGGAAGAAGTGTTTACTTTTCTGCCGCGCTTTTGTATTTACGAAAACGACAGCCATATCGGCACAATAACCAAAGAATTTACCTTGTTTACTCCTCGCTTTACACTGGATTTTAACGACTGGGTTGTAGAGGGCGATTTTTTTGAATGGGATTATCGAGTAATGAGCGCACAAAGAGAAATAATGCAAGCATCTCGCCAGCTTTGGAATTTTACCGATACATATATTTTAGATATTGGCCACGAGAAAGATGCACTTCACTGCCTTATGATAGTGCTTGCTATAGATGCCGCAAAATGCTCCTCAAACAGCTAGACAAACGCCATTTGCCATAATGATTTGCATTTTATATCATTTGCAAAATGCTATACTTCGCTTAAAGCCTATGGCCCCGTGCATAAAATCGCTTCACAAGGGATATAGCCACTCTTTCAATTTTTAAAGCACCATCTATCATAAGTTAATTTGCTATAAAGTTGCAAGCAATTTTAGCCAAATAAACGGGCTTTAAGCAAAATAAAATATAAATTTATATTTTTTTAAATTAATGCTTGAAAACACCTATGTGTTTATAGTATAATGAGTACTGCGCTGATTAACACATGCATTTACTGCATGTTTTAATTTGTTATACCATGGGCCTTTAGCTCAGTTGGTTAGAGCAACCGGCTCATAACCGGTTGGTCCGGAGTTCGAGTCTCTGAAGGCCCACCAACTTTTTTATATGGGAGGATGTCCGAGTGGTTAAAGGAGGCAGACTGTAAATCTGTTAGCGTAGCTTACGATGGTTCGAATCCATCTCCTCCCACCAAATTGTAAATTCGTACTTTATTTAATCTAGTTTTTAACAAATTAAAATAACAGCGAAAATACAATATTTTTACTTTATAATAACTATGCTTTGTAAATTTTTAGGTTTTATAGAA
>JAVWZM010000058.1:0-14433 GCA_036661035.1 Oscillospiraceae bacterium | reverse complement strand
GTCGATATAGCTTTCCACCTCTTGCGCTGTGTACAGCCCTGCATTGGCTATTTTTTCTCTGGTCATTACAGGCAAGGCGTAAAACATGTCTGCTAACGCTTCGTCGCTCTCTAAAATAGATGCAAAGGTGCTTGGAACATCTGTTAAATACATTAAAATCATCTCCCGCTAATATTTTGTGCGAGAGATACGCCCCGTATTCTGACAAGTTTTAACATTTTACAAGCTTGTTTGTGGACGGTGTACGCCTTGCGGAATATACGGCAGTAAATGTGCAATGCCCACATAATCGCACAAGAGCCATAAAATGGCAAGCCACATTTCGGTTGCCATCAGCGTGGGATTGTTTTGCAGCAACAAATCAAAGCTAAAGCCCATGCTGCTCCAATTGGAAATAATTTTATCAATCCACCCAAATGCCCAGCTACGCCCTTCGCTATAGCGATATTCCGTTTGTTTACGGCACAGCCACAAAGGGTGTATCACATCAAGTACATTGCAAGACGTGCCATTTTCCCCTGCGAAATAATCGGGGTTTTCGCTGTGGGCAAGCACCGCATCAATAGTTTTTTCAGGATATGGCAACGGGTGGGAAAACTGCGCATATGTGCCGCGCGTCAAGCGATAAAACCCGTTTACATTGTCCATGCCTGTGCCTTCTCCCCAAAGCCCTGTATCTGGGTTCGCCTTAGCGTCCAGCCACGCAAATAATGTGGCGCAGTCCGGCGTTATGCCAAAATATTTTTGGTTTTGATAAAAAGCCGTGCCAAGGCAGTCAATCGCATCTCCTGCGTGCCAAACATCACCATGCCATGCAAAGCTTTGCAGAAAATCTACAAGCGCCTCGCCCGAATAGTCCATTGCCTTTCTATATGGCTTTTCCACATGGCTCCCGAGGGTTTCCAGTGCATAGCCAATGCTTAAAACGTTATAGTCAATGCTGTCGCACTGCATCTTTTGCAATGTTTGTATCAGCCGCTCTTTTGGCATTAGCGACGGCGTTTTGCCGAATAGCGCAAGCAGCTCCACTGCGTCGCACCATGCACGCGCATTGGATTGCCCTTTAGAAGAATCCACATATGTTCCCTCCTTGCCATGGGCTTCCACCATGGGCGCAAGCTGCTGTGTTATCTGTGCAAGCAATTGCCCTAGCTTTGGTGCAAAATACGTTTCAATTCGGTTTTTAAGTATATGCGCCGGGTTGCCACCCATAATAACATAATCCGACACATTTTTTGTAACCACACTGCCTGCCGCAATAATGCTGTGGCTGCCCACAGTGATGCCATCTACAAGCACGGTATTTGCGCCTATCCAAACATCATCTCCAATTACAATTCCTTTGCCTGCTGTGCCTTGCGACACGATGCTGCATGTAATATCGGAATGATTATGATTGTCGGCAATAATGCTTGCGCGCGGCGCAATGCGTACATCGTTACCCATACGAATATTTCCTTGTAAATAAGCAAAGGTGTTGATAGTGCAGTTGTTTCCTGCGCGCACATTTGCATGGCGCACCAAGGCGTCGGCGCAAATAAGGCAGTCGCTACCAAGTGCAAGAGTTGCGTCGTGCAGCTGTGCATGGCAAGAAATAAAACAGTTTTTGCCCAAGGTACTGCCCTTTTTGCGAAGTGCATTTTGTATTTCCATTTGCTGCGCCGTATCGCGATTTTGCACCGTCCACGGCAAATATTCGTCAAATTCGCTCATTATCAATACAACTCCCGATTCTTATAAAACTCTCTTAAAGCCTATAGTAAAAATAACCGTTCCGCTATGAAATACATAGCAACTTGCATTTTATTTAAAAGCTCTGCATGTCAAGGTAAGCTACTATTATAGCAACTTACCTTATGATAGATGTTGTTTTAAAGATTGTAAGCACCTTAATATCCCCCTCACAGGGCGATTTTATGCGTTTGCTATAAGCTGATGCGCAATATAGCATTTTGGCAAATGCTATATTGCCGATAAAAATTAGATTTTCCAATATTGCACGCTATAGGGCGGCAAGGTACTTCCGCCGCCGAAATCGTGACTTTCGCCGCTGATTAAATCTATAGCGCAGCCTGCATTCGCGTTAAAATGCGCTGTGTATTCGTTGGCATCTGCGTTTATAGCCACAATTACTCGCTCTCCCTCGAAAGCGCGCTCGAAAATATACTGTTTATTTGTAAGCACTAGCATGGTGTAGTTGCCGTAGCACAGTGCTTTTTCGCTTTTATGTGCCTTTGCCATGGCAGAAACAGCCGCCGTAAGCGCGTTTTCGCACGGCGCATCAAAGGACGCTCGCAAGGCATCGTCACCGTCTTTTTTATCGCCCTTTGCGCCCCATTCGCTGCCGTAATAAACGCAAGGTATGCCCGGCATGCCAAACATAAGCCCATAAATAGGCACAAGATGCTTTTCGTTTTGAAGTACACTGGCAACGCGCGATACATCGTGGTTATCCACAAAGCAAAAAAGCTGCTTGCCCTTATATAAGGTCCAGTTTTCGGGGCCGAACTGCCTTGCTATGCTGTGGCCTATCTCGAACATATTCATGCTGTTAAAGCTTGAAAAAAGCCCTTTATAGCACTCGTAATTAGTGCAGCTATGCAGCATGCCCTCGTTTACCATACGGTTATAATCTCCGTGCAGCATCTCGCCAAGAAGGAAAAACTCCGACTTTAGCCCGTTTGTAAAGTCCCTCAGGCGGCGCACAAATTGCTCGTCAAGGCAATATGCTACGTCAAGGCGCAAGCCGTCTATGTCAAATTCCTTTACCCAGCCGCGAATACATTCAAAAATATGTTCTACCACTTCGTTGTTTTTAAGATTAAGCTTTACAAGCTCAAAATGCCCCTCCCAGCCCTCGTACCAAAAGCCGTCGTTATAGTTGGAATTGCCGTCAAAATGTACGCAAAACCAATCTTTATATCGGGAATTTTCTCGGTTTTTTATCACATCTTGAAAAGCCCAAAAGCCACGGCCAACATGGTTAAACACGCCGTCTAGCACCACTTTGATGCCTTCTTTATGCAGCGCATCGCATACTAAAGCAAAATCTGCATTTGTGCCAAGGCGGCAATCTATTTTGCGATAATCTCGCGTATCGTAGCCGTGAGAATCCGCCTCGAACACAGGCGAAAAATACACTGCATTGGCACCTAGTGCCTTAATGTGCGGCGCCCAGCCGCTAACCTTACTTATAGTATTTTGCGTTACACCATCATTTTGATGCGGGCAGCCGCAAAAGCCAAGGGGATATATTTGATAGAAAACACTTTCGTTAAACCACATAATTTTTCTCTTTTCTTTAATGATTTATTTGCTTATATCATTATACCATAAAAATAAATTTTTATGGTATAATTCGCCTTGTTTGCGGTTGCCGCTTTAGCGGCGAGCAAACGGCATACGTAATCGCGCCGCGAGCAGGTATAATAAACGCTTGCGGTTATTATACCAAATACGCATAAAAACAGCCATGTATCTTTGCACAAAGCATAAAATACATGGCTATTGAAATTTGTTTTAATATTGAAGGTCTGTTAAGCACAGACGGCTTTCAAGCAAGGTGGCAATGCGGTAAAGCCCCGCTTTGTCGTCGCTGTTAAACCGCGCTATATAGGGGCTGTCAATATCAAGCACAGCCACTACTTTACCATTGGCATGCAGCGGCAGCACTATCTCGCTTTGGGAGGCACTGTCGCAGGCTATATGCCCTGCAAAATCGTGTACGTCGCGCACCATTTGTATTTCGTCTTGCTTTGCCGCTGCACCGCACACGCCTTTATCCAAAGAAATGTGCATACACGCCACTTTGCCGTAAAACGGGCCAAGGAGCAATTTCCCTTTATGCATTATGTAAAAGCCTGCCCAGTTAATGTCTTCGATATCCTCGCCTAAAAGCGCCGCCACATTCGCCATGCACGAAAGCGCATGGGTTTCCCCTTGCAGCATTGCGTCTAATTTTGCATAAATCATGGTGTAATCTGTCATTTTAACATCTTCCTGTTCAATGCCGCAATGCTCTATCGGCGCAGCGCAAGCGGCGTTTATTTGCGAATAATCCTAAAGTTTACCACGTCGAAAAGCCCCATGTCCGATAGACGGATTTCGGGTATTACAGGCAGTGCCATAAAGGAAAGGCTTACAAACGGATCTACATAATAAGGTATACCCATGCCCGATGCCAAGGCTAATATCTCGCCTGTTTTGTTTTGCACAACCTCTGCTTTTTCTTCGCTCATAAGGCCTGCTACGCATAGCGGCACACTGCCCAGCACCTTGCCGCCGCCTGTAAGCACATATCCGCCGCCTATTTCGCGCAAGGAATTTATCGCGAGCAGCAAATCTTCGTCATTGTCCCCTGCGGCTATAATGTTGTGGCTGTCGTGAGCCACGCTTGTGGCTATTGCGCCACCTGTGATGCCATAGCCTTTCAGCGGTGCTACGGCGATATTTCCGTTTTTGCCATGACGCTCTACCACGCAAAGCTTTGTATATGTATTATTCGGCTTAAAATATCCGTTTTCGCAAGGAACTTCTTCTACAATATGCCTTGTAGCTATTTGATATGGCACCATTTCAATAATATCGGTGTTGCCCTGCGTCTTTAAAGCAATATCTTCTATTGATACATCTTTATATTTAACGCTGTGCAATAAGCTTTCCGGTGCTTTAACCGGCGTTATATTTTCAAAGCCCTTTTCTATTAGCACACCGTTTTTGTATACAGAATTTACCGTAACCTGTTTAAGGCTGTCTAGCACCACAAGGTCTGCTTTATAGCCTGCCGCTACTGCGCCTACGCCCGAAAGCCCATACACTGCGGCGGCGTTGCGCGTTGCCATTTTAATGGCGGTAACGGGTTTCATGCCAAGGCTGATTGCTTGGCGCACGTTCCAGCGCACATGGCCGTCGCGCTTAATATCCTCTATATGTTTATCGTCTGTGCAGAATAAAAACCTATCTGTCGGCAAATCGGAATCCAACAAGCCATTTACTATTGCCGTAAGGTTTTTAGCGGCAGAGCCTTCGCGCACCAGCACTGCAAATCCCGCACGCGCCTTATCCTCAGCCTCTGCAAAGGTGGTACATTCATGCTCTGTGCATACACCTGCGGTGGCATATGCCTGTAGCTCTTTCCCCGAAAGGCCGGGGGCGTGGCCGTCTGCCAACTTGCCTGCGCCATTGCTTAAAGCAAGCTTTTGCATTATCACATCATCTGCTGCCACAACGTTTGGATAGCACATTACTTCGCCAAGGCCTAAAACGCGATCATTATTTATAAAGCATTTCATATCCTCAGCCGTAAAATCTGAGCCGTTTGTTTCAAAGGCTGTGGCAGGTACGCTTGATGGCAACATGAAATATATATCTACAGGCAAATTTTCGGCGGCATCTAAAAAGTATTGCATACCGTCTTTGCCGCATACGTTTACTATTTCGTGGGGATCGGCAATAATAGTGGTTGTGCCGCTTTGTGCCACTGTTTTGGCAAATTCAAATGGAGTTACCATTGTACTTTCTATGTGCATATGCCCGTCTATAAAGCCGGGGCAAATGTATTTATCGGTACAATCTATCTCCTCCTCGCCGCTGTAGGTTCCTATGCCTACTATTATGCCGTTCAGTACAGCCACATCAGCCTTGATAATTTCGTCGGTAAATACATTTACCACATTTCCGTTTTTAAGCACAAGCTGTGCTTTTTGCCGCGACATTGCGGCGTTTACCAAATGCTTTATATTTTCCATATATAAGTCGTCCTTTCCATTATACGCATATTCCGTAACAGTACAAATGCGTATTGCGCTTTATATAGTATTACTAATATTAATATTATACACAAAATATAACTATATTTCAAACACTTTTTTAAACAAAAACGCTAAAACCAAAAAAATGTCGGTGCATATCTCAAATTTGATATGCACCGACATTGGTTTAACAGGTTCGCACCTTCCCTTTACTGCCTAAAATAGCCTTTGAAATTCGCATCAGCAATGTGGGATTGCGCTTATAATAATCCGCCCACCATGCCTTTTCGGCAGCCCTTGTTGCCGGAAACCTTGCATAAGGTTGTGTAACAGGTGTAACGATTTTGTATTCGCAGCCCATGCCTTCATCTAATATCATAATAAAAACCTCCCACTAACGTATTGTGTATAATGCATAAAACTTTTCAACGATAGCAACGGGTTTTACCGCATATTTATTATAACATGTGCGCGAGTGAAACACAACACGCCAAAATGACAAATTTGCGCCTGTTCGTATGTGTAAAACGCCGACAGTGTTTTTGCAAGGAGTGCAACTGTAATTACATCAGGGATTTTTGCTGCTTTTGAGGATTTTTGCGTATATTTTACTGTGCGAATTTTTTAAATAATTTCGGGGTATTTGCGTTGATGAATATGTGATAGTGCCCAACCATATACACTATATTATAATTGGCTGTGACGTTGAGGCGAAACAAATCTTTCTAACATTACAAAGTACAGCACCGTGCAGCTATTTTGAAAGTATCTTTAAGCTGTGGCTTTATAGGAAATAGCACTATTGATAATTCTAAATATGTACAATTTGTAAAACCGTAGTAATTTAAATGAATTTTATAAAAGAAGTATTGACATACTAAAAAACGGGTGTAAAATAATCTTAGCACTCAAAGGTAGCGAGTGCTAAAACAGTGGGTGGTGAATGAAATGCCAATAGACGACAGAAAGCAAAAAGTGCTGCGTACAATAGTTGCGCTGTATGAGCTGGACGGCGAGCCTGTAGGCTCCGGGCTTTTGGCAGAGCATTTTGAAATGAACGTTTCAAGCGCAACCTTGCGCAACGAAATGGCAAGCCTAACAAGGCTTGGGCTTTTAGAGCAGCCACACACAAGCGCAGGGCGTGTGCCAAGCGCAAAGGGCTACAGATATTATCTTGACAACCTTTTAAACGCAAGCGACGATTTAACTCTGCGCGAAAAAAGGAAAATAGACACAATATTTGAAGAACTGGACTACGATCCCGACCGCCTTATAGAGGGCGCGGCAACGGCACTATCGGAGCTTACACAATATGCCGTAATAGCTACCACTCCGAAAAGCGACAGCACATACATTGCGCATTTTGAGCTGTTTTGCGTGGGCAGATTTACAGCGGCACTGCTTGGCGTTACAAATTCCGGCGGTGTGCGCACAAGAGTTGTAAAGCTTGGCTTTGAGCTTTCTCCTACAAGCTGCGACGCTATTTCTTCGCTTTTAAATTCTGCGCTTACCTTTCGCTCATCTGCCGATATCAGCGACGAATATTTGCGCGGAGCAGCATCTGCACTTGGCGGCAAAAGCAATCTTGTGTATCCGGTGCTGCAAGCGGCGTTAAAGCTTTTGCGTGAAGCAAGCAAAGCAAAAATATTCTTTGAGGGCGAGCAAAACCTTTTGCAAAACCGCGACACTGCACCGCATCTTGGCACGCTGATTAACATATGCGCCGACGCTAACGCAGTGGCAGAATACTTTTCGGTGCAGGGCGACTGCGCACAGGTGATTTTGGGCGAAGATATCATTGAAAACCCCATGCCCGGCTTATGCCTTGTATCGCGCAGATATCACGCGGGCAGCGGACGCACAGGCACTATAAATATCGCAGGGCCTACGCGAATGCAATTTATGAAAATAATACCTTGCCTTGATTATTTTTCGCTGCTTTTAGGGCAGTGCATTACAGGAAATACTAATTCTGATTAATGGCAAAATCAGCATCAATTACAGGAGGAACAAATAAATGCAAGAAGAACTAAACCAGCAAGCCGAAGTACAGGACGTACCCGACATTACAGAAGGTGCAGATACAGCACCTGCCGAAAAGCCTACAGGAAAAGATAAAAAGGATAAAAAGGGCTTGCACAGTGAAGTAGCTGCCCTTACAGCGGCCACCGAAAAAGCAAAAAAAGAAGCGGCAGATGCAACAGAAAAGCTTTTGCGTACAGCCGCCGAATACGAAAACTATCGCAAACGCAGCACCAAAGAAAAAGACGGTGCTTTTCAAGACGGCATATCCCACACGGTAAATTTAATTTTGCCTGTGATAGACACCTTGGCCTTGGCAGCTAATGCTCAAACACAAGACGAAGAATACAAAAAAGGCGTGATTATGACGCTTGCTAAATGCGAAGAAGCTTTTAAAGCACTTGGCGTTAGCGAAATAGAAGCTTTGGATAAGCAATTTGACCCGCAGCTGCACTGCGCAGTAATGCAGCAGGAAAGCGATAAGGAAAGCGGCACAATAACCGCAGTATTCCAAAAGGGTTATCTTTTAGGCGAAAAGGTGATACGCCATTCGTCCGTTGCAGTGGCACAATAGCACAGGCATATGACATGCTGTAATATACCTTATATATAGCAGGTTATAAAGCCTTGGCTTTTGCAAACAGAAATTCATTAAAGCTTACACGTTACAATGCATTTGAGCTTTTACGAATTTTCTATATAAGAAATTAACATTTTAAGATAAAAAGGAGATTGTTTTTTATGGGTAAAATTATTGGTATTGACCTTGGCACAACAAATAGCTGCGTTGCTGTAATGGAGGGCGGAGAGCCTGTAGTTATCGCAAACGCTGAGGGCGCACGCACAACACCGTCTGTGGTGGGCTTTACAAAAACAGGCGAAAGGCTTGTGGGGCAAGTGGCAAAACGCCAAGCTATCACAAACCCAGACCGCACTATTGCGTCTATCAAACGCGAAATGGGCACCGACCACAAAGTAAATATCGACGGCAAAAACTATACACCTCAAGAAATAAGCGCAATGATTTTAGGCAAATTAAAGGCAGATGCCGAAAGCTATCTTGGCGAAAAAGTAACAGAGGCTGTTATTACAGTTCCTGCATATTTTTCCGACAGCCAGCGTCAAGCAACTAAGGACGCAGGCGCAATTGCCGGCCTTGACGTAAAGCGCATTATCAACGAGCCTACAGCCGCGGCACTTGCATATGGTGCAGACAAAGACGCAGACCAGAAAATAATGGTTTACGACCTTGGCGGTGGCACATTTGATGTATCTATCATCGAAATGGGCGACGGCGTAACAGAGGTGCTTTCTACAGCAGGCGATACACATCTTGGCGGCGACGATTTTGACAAGCGCGTTATCGACTGGCTTGCAGATGAATTTAAAAAAGAAAACGGCGTGGATTTAAGAAACGACAAAATGGCAACACAGCGTTTAAAAGAAGCTGCCGAAAAAGCTAAAATAGAGCTTTCAGGCGTTGCCTCTACCGCTGTAAACCTGCCCTTTATCACAGCAGATGCAACAGGGCCTAAGCACTTAGACACCACTCTTACTCGCGCTAAATTCAACGACTTAACCTCCGACCTTGTAGAGCGCACCATGGGGCCTGTGCGTCAAGCTTTGTCTGACGCCGGCTTAAAGCCGGGCGATTTGCACAAGGTACTGCTTGTTGGCGGCTCCACACGTATCCCTGCCGTGCAAGATGCTGTAAAGAGCTTTATGGGCACAGAGCCGTCTAAGGGCATTAACCCCGACGAGTGCGTAGCAGTGGGCGCAGGCATACAGGGCGGCGTACTTGGCGGCGACGTTAAAGGGCTGCTTTTGCTTGACGTTACTCCCCTATCCCTTGGCATTGAAACTATGGGCGGTGTTTGCACAAAAATCATCGAGCGCAACACCACTATTCCATCTAAAAAGAGCCAGATATTCTCCACCGCCGCTGATAATCAGCCAAGCGTTGAAGTAAATGTATTGCAGGGCGAGCGCGAAATGGCAAGCGGCAATAAATCCCTTGGTACTTTCCACCTGGACGGTATTCCGTCTGCACCTCGCGGCGTGCCGCAAATTGAAGTTACCTTTGATATCGACGCAAACGGCATTGTGCATGTAAGCGCCAAGGATTTGGGCAGCGGCAAAGAGCAAAGCATTACCATTACCGCCTCCACAAACATGAACAAAGACGAAATTGAAAAAGCTGTGAAAGACGCCGAACGTTTTGCGGCAGAAGATAAAGCGAAACGCGAAAGCATAGACGCACGCAACGGTGCAGATCAGCTTGTATATCAAACAGAAAAAACCTTAACAGACCTTGGCGACAAGATTTCCGCAGACGAAAAAGCATCTATCACCACAAAGCTTGACGCTTTAAAAGAAGCACTAAAGGGCGACGATGTGGCTAATATTAAAGCAAAAGAAGAAGATTTGCAAAAAGACATGCACGCCATGAGCGAAAAGCTTTATAAAAACGCCGCTCCACAGGGTGATGCGCAAGCAAATGCACAGCCGCAAAACGACGCCCCCGACATGGGCAAACAAAACGACGACAATGTAGTTGATGCGGATTTTAAAGAAGTTTAATTGAGTTTTGGTATTTGCATAAAGCCTTGTACTTGCAATGTTTTATGCAAATTTCCACAAAATATGCCGCCCTTTTTGCGAGGGGCGGCAACATTTGATAAAGGTGAGTAACAATATATGGCAGATAAAAGAGATTATTACGAGGTGCTTGGCATTACAAAATCCGCCAGTGACGACGAGATAAAAACCGCATATCGTAAAACCGCTAAAAAATATCATCCCGATTTGCACCCAGACGACAAGGCTTCCGAAGAAAAATTTAAGGAAGCCAGCGAAGCTTACGAAGTTTTAAGCAATAAGGAAAAGAAATCTCGCTATGACCAGTTTGGCCATGCGGGTGTAGACCCGTCTTATGGTGCAGGGGCAGGCGGCTTTGGCGGTGGCTTTGGCGGCGGTGGCGTAGACCTTGGCGACTTATTCGGCGATTTATTCGGCGGCGGCTTTGGCGGCTTTGGTGGCAACACTCGCTCGCGTCAAAACCCAAATGCGCCAAGACGCGGCTCTGATATACGCGTAAGCCTTGTGCTTAGCTTTATGGAGGCTGTGCATGGGTGCAATAAAACTGTATCTGTAAACAGGCAGGACGTATGCTCTGAATGTTCCGGCACAGGCGCGGCAAAGGGCACAACCCCCGAAACTTGCCCCGATTGCCGTGGCTCGGGCTTTGTTACAGTGCAGCAGCGCACGCCCTTTGGCGTAATGCAAAGCAGCCGCCCATGCTCGCGATGCTCAGGCAAGGGCAAAATAATTAAAAGCCCATGCTCTAAATGCCACGGAACCGGCAATGTAGGCACCGCAAAGCGCGTAGAAGTAAACGTGCCTGCCGGCATTGACGACGACCAAAGCATGCGGCTATCAGGCCTTGGGGATACGGGTGCAAACGGCGGCCCCGCAGGCGACTTGATAGTAATAGTAACCGTGCGCCCTGACGCAATGTTTGAGCGCGACAAGTTTGACGTGCATGTAAACGTGCCTATTACCTACAGCCAAGCGGTGCTTGGTGCAGACGTGGTAGTGCCCACTATCGACGGCAAAGTGGAATATAATGTGCCTGAGGGTACGCAAAGCGGCACAGTGTTCCGTTTGCGCGGCAAGGGCATACAATATGTAAACGGCCGTGGGCGCGGCGACCAATATGTGCGTGTAGATGTAGAAATACCTAAAAAGCTTACACGGGCACAGCGCGACGCTTTAAGCGGCTTTGAAAACAGCTTGAAGGAAGATAACTATGAGAAACGCAAAGGGTTTTTCAAAAGCTTAAAAGATAAATTTGATAACAATTAATCGTTTAACACAGCCTTAGCATATCAAACAGGTAGATGCCGCGCTGCTTGCGTTTTGCATCTGCCTGTTTTTTCGCAATATTGTAAAGCGCCTGACATTCGGCAGTAAAATTGCTGTAAAATTGCGGTATTTTAGTATTTATTTGTATGATTTCGGCTAAACGTGTGGACTTTTGTCGATAATAGTATTATACTAAATTTATAAATATTTTTACGCATTTTTTAAATATTTGACCATTAATTGCAATTGGCACAAAACATTGCTATTCATGCTTAACATTTATATTTGCACATTAATGTATTGCAATTGTGCAGCCTAATGGTTAAGTTCTTTGCGAATAATATTAATGCGTAAAAAATATAAACGGACAGGAGGATTACATTGAATAATACAAATACGCAGACAGAGCAGCAAATTGACACAAGCGAAATGGACGGCAAATACCTTACATTTTGGACGGACAAACAGCTTTTTGGTGTACCCATTGCCCACGTTGTGCAAATAGTCGGCATGCAAAACATAACCGAGGTGCCGGAATTTCCATATTACGCAAAAGGCATTATCAATTTGCGCGGTTCCATTATACCGCTTATTGATGCCAGGCTTCGCCTTGGCAAAGCAGAAGCAGAATACAACGAACGTACCTGTGTTATAGTAACAAGCATTAACGAGCATTTTGTAGGCTTTATTGTAGATGAGGTAGATGCCGTAGTTACAATATCCGACGATTTAATCGTTCCTCCGCCAAGGCTAGATGCAAACAACGACAGCTACATAACCGGCGTTGGTAAATTGGGCGACAAGGTTGTGCTTTTGATGGACACCCGTAAAATAGTGGGCGTGGAAGATTTAGAAATTTTAACTGCGCCTGAAGCAGCGGTGTAATATTATATTTTAAAGGAGAAACCAATAATGTTAAAAAACATGAAGATAGCAAAAAAACTTATTATTTCTTTTGTACTTGTTGTCCTTATTTCTAGCATTGCCAGTGTAGTCGGCCTTGTGATTTTAAGCAAAACCGATAACGATTACAGCAAGGCTCTTGTAAATAACGGCTTTGTACAGGGTGATATTGGCGATTTTAATACATATTTGCAGCAAGGCTCCGCCATGGTACGTGATGTTATCATGCTTGAAAGCCCCGCTGAAATAAAAGAAGCAGAAGCAAAGCTTGAAAAGTGCAAAGAGCTAACGCTGAAAGCACTTGAGCGTGCGCGCCCTGCCTGCACAACACCGAAAGAACTGGAGCTTTTTGCACGAATAGATAAGGCTGCTCCTAAATATGACGAATTGCGCGCAAAGGCGATTACTCTTGGCGAACAAAACAAAAATGATGAGGCGCTCAAGGTTTTTCGTGATGAGGCGCACCCTTATTTGGAGGAATGTTTTACAGCAGGTCAAGAGCTTATGAGTTTAAACTCACAAATGGGCGCTGAGCTTTCAACTGAACTTACAGCCCAGTCCCGCATAAGCATGATAGTAATTGTTGCTGTAATGATTGCCTCTGCCGCAATTGCCATTACACTTGCACTGATAGTTTCAGGCAGTATTTCAAAGCCTGTTAAGGCATGCGCCAAACGCTTAGAGGAGCTTTCCGAGGGCGATTTGCATACTGAAGTGCCAACCTCCGATTCTAAAGACGAAACCGGCATTATGCTGAACTCGTTAAAATTTGTGGTGGATTTTCTTAACACCATTATCGGCGAAATTGGACGTGGGCTTGGCGAAATGGCAGATGGCAACTTTGATATAGATACCAAGGTTGAATTTACAGGCGACTTTGAAGCACTGAAAACTTCTATAAATAGAATAGTGGTTTCTTTAAACAGTGCGCTTAGCCAAATTAACGTTTCATCAGACCAAGTATCCTCCGGCTCCGACCAAGTATCCTCCGGCGCACAGGCATTAAGCCAAGGCGCAACAGAGCAAGCATCTTCAGTGGAGGAGCTTGCCGCCACAATTACCGAAATTTCTTCTCAGATAAAAGAAAATGCGGAAAACGCCAAAAACGCCAGCCTTAAAACAAACGAGGCAGGAAACGAAGTTACAAACAGCAACCAAAAGATGCAGGAGCTTATTGCAGCCATGGGCGAAATAAGCTCGTCTTCACAGGAAATAGGCAAGGTTATCAAAGCCATTGAAGATATTGCATTCCAAACAAATATTCTTGCGCTTAATGCCGCTGTAGAGGCCGCACGCGCAGGTGCTGCCGGCAAGGGCTTTGCCGTTGTGGCAGACGAAGTGCGCAACCTTGCCAGTAAATCTGCCGAGGCTGCAAAAGGCACTACCGCGCTGATAGAAGGCTCTGTAAAAGCAGTGGAAAAAGGCACAAGGCTTGCCGACGAAACAGCACAGTCTTTGCTGTCTGTAGTTTCCGGCACAGACGAAGTTGCTGTAATAGTGGACAAAATAGCTATCGCCTCCGGCGAGCAAGCAAACTCTATTGCTCAAGTAACCATGGGCGTAGACCAAATTTCGGCTGTAGTTCAAACCAACTCTGCCACAGCAGAGGAATCTGCGGCGGCATCTGAGGAGCTTTCAGGGCAAGCGGAGATGCTAAAGGAATTGGTAAAGAAATTTAAGCTTAAATCCGACAGCTCAGCCCCTGTTACTGAAAAAGCAACAAAAGCATCTATTGCACACGATTTTGATAGTTCGTTTGCAGACTCATCAAAGTATTAAATAAACAAAATTAATATCTCGGTTTTAGCATACTGAAAAATGGCTCTTTGTCAAATGTTGGGGTAGCCACCTATAAAATATGAATTGCGCCAAGGTGTTCTATGCAAGAATGCCT